>JAYYJC010000170.1:0-10000 GCA_036146655.1 Myxococcota bacterium
TCTATTTGAGCAGGATGCGATGCATACCATTCAGACTTATCTCTCCCATCCAACAGATGAAGAGCCGAGCCTTGAGAATATTCAGTACTACCGCATAGAAGTTCTATCGCTTCTGTTAGATTCTTCTCTATCGGTCAGCAGCCGTTTGCTTGAACAGACCATTCAATCAGAGGCGGATTCTGCAAACCCTCGGATTATACCTTGGGCTGCAGCATGGACGCTGTGTGGTCAACGCAATCCAAAATGGCGTGCCATGTCTGCTTTATTGCGAGTGTCAGAACCTATTTCTTCTGATGCTCTAACCTTTGCAAAATCCGTCATGGAAATGCCTGAGGTGTTGGAACCACTGGTTAATCAATCACTCCAACACCAACTCTCGATTGATTTTCAATCTCATCAGTCTGCATCTTACTGGTCAATGCTCTTTACGGACTCATTGCCGACTTGGTTGAACAATTGGAGAGAAGACAATGCCGCAGGATTATTTTGGCTCTCTGTACGGTTGCGACGAGCTGCCAAAGATGACGCATTAATGCAGGCAGGTCAAACGCACTCCGCTTGGCTGTTCTTATCTCAGTTAAAGTCTGAGCAAGTCATCCTTGAGTCGGAGGGCCGCAAATGGTGTCAGGCGTTGCCAACTGACGGTGACTCAATACTAGACTTCAATGCTGTTGTTGACGAAGTAATGCCTGTGAATGTGGCTCATGGATTGCAGATGTTTGGGTGGACTGATTTAGAACTTCCACTCAAAAAAATACTCGAAGGGCCAGAGTTGTATCAATGGACACCTGGACCCTCTACTGCGCAAGACATTGCGGTTCGAATATCAAAAGGGCTTGAACTCGACACACTTCTCTTGAGAATAGTATTGGCCTACTCAGGTCATATTTCCAAAGATTTATCTGAAACAGTATTGCGCTCTGTAGCGCAAGGGTGCGACCTGTTTTATCAGCAAGTATTCTTTGGAGCAGATTGTTCTTCTGATGCTGACCAGTGGAATGAGATTGCAGCCCAAGTCGTCCTTGAACTGTTGCTCAATGATGTTGAGATGCCGAAAAGGATTTATCATGCGGTCAGTCAACCAAAGGTCGCACAACACCGGAGTTGCCTTGCTTTTCGTAAACAGCTGCATGAAAAGATCAAAGAAGACAGCATTGAGCAACCTCAAGATTTGCTTCTGCGAGTCTTATTTTGTATTGGTCGCAGTATGCCTGCGCCGCCGATTGATGTGGACTCCATTCCCGCATTGACATGGTTATTGGATGGCTTTGACCTGGCGAATGCATCTGAACTTGTGGCAGACTTGAATTCCATTAGAGCTCTGCTCCAACTTCAACCGAGACAACTCTTATTGCCCGGTAGTCGATTATTTGAAATCGTTTCAAATGCACAAGTACTCTCTGAGTTCAAGGCCATTGCGCTTGACAGACAATGGCGAGAACAACCCGTATGGAGATTAATGTTTGTTGGAGAAGAACAGCCCACACAACTTCAGAAATCGAGCAACGAGGAAATGCAATTCTTTAATCAACTTCAGGCCGATGCCTGTCTGATTTATTTGGATGCAGGATACATTTTACCGGATCACCAGCTCAGTGCCATGACACAGTTGAATGATAGTTCAAGTTCAATTCAAGCCAGTGCGTTGTCTGACCTCCATCGCTTGGCCAGTATAGCTGTTCACAGTGATTCACAGTCCTTTCATGAAGCCATTGTTAAATTGGCTTTTGAGGCTGCTGAAACTCGTCAAGAGTTGGATTCATTGCTCAGTCGCTATGTTCTTCCGATACCATGGTATAAAAAGGTACTGTCTGTGCTCGACACGGTGTCCAAGACAGTTGAGCGATCTCTTTCGACCAAGCTCAAATTGGATTGTGAGACTGTTTCCGAGGCTGTGGACTCGTTCTTTGTGACTCTTGGCCGTGAGGCGCTTGCTGAGATTTACCACAAAAGCAAGCGTTCATCTTGAACCTGAATACATCTGATAGCATAGCCATTGGCAACGCAACTGGCCGTTGAATACCTCAGTTCGCTCAGCATGTCTAAGCCGAATTCGGTGCCGATGCTGTTTACTTGGGCACAGAATGTAGGCTGACCAGTCAGCATAATGTTGTTTGAGTGTGTCTCCTATATCGGAGAACATTTGGTAGCTGGCTTCAGGGTCTTCAAGCCGTTCGCCATACGGTGGATTCAGGACCACAATCCCAGTTTCAGACATCAATGGGGGCTGATGAAGAAAATTTGCTGCTTTGACCTCAATGCCTGAGATGAGTCGGCTTTTGGCATTTGCTTTTATGTATCCGATACAGTTTTTGTCGATGTCTGCTGCAATTATTCGAGTTGGAAGTGTGGATTTATAGTTGTGTCGAGCCCGCTGTCGTTCTTCTTGAAAATGGGTTTCATCATGATTTGCCCAATAATGGAAACCCCAAGCACGCCTGTTGAGATTTGGGGCAATGTTCAATGCAATGCTGGCTGCTTCAAGTGCCAAAGTCCCGGACCCACTCATCGCATCGACCAATGCCACACCTTCTCTTCCTTTTTTAGGCCACTCAGCCAAATGCAAAAGGTATGCGGCGAGTGTTTCTTTTAAAGGAGCAGCATTGCTTTGGCGATTTGGGGTGCGCCAATGCAAGGATTGACCACTGAGGTCGAGCGAGATTGTAAAAACACCATTTCGAATATGGATGTGGATTCTGAGTCCATGGTCTCGATCAACCGATGGTCTTGATAGTCCCTTTTCTCTGAGTTGATCAACAATGGCATCTTTGGCCAGTCGAGCAGTAAACTGGCTATGCCGGAGTTGCTTTGTCGTCCCGACCACATCGATCCAGATTGCGGTGTTTTTTGGCAGATGATCTGACCAGTTGATGGATTGAATACCACCGTACAAGTCATTTGATTCTTGCCCCTGGAAACGGTGAATTCTCAGCAATATACGACTTGCTATTCTTGATTGTATGCACGCTCGATAGGCATCCGCCAGACTCTTACTGTGAAATCGAACTGCAGCACGCTCAGCATGGACCCGCTGTAGGTTGAGAGACTTGAGTTCTTTTGCCAGACATTCTTCCATGCCAAGGCTGCAGGTGGCGGTGAATATCATTCTTCTGTAAGCTCTAATATATAGCGATAAGGCAGCGTACGAATAACTTCTTCAAGGCTTGTAATACCGTCGGCCACCTTTGACAATGCGTCGTGGAGCAGTGAATGGTAGCCTTGATGATGTGCATGATTTCGTATTTGGCTGGTGGGGGCATTGTCCAAAAGCATGTCTTGGATGTGATGGTCCACCATGAATATTTCATACACACCAATTCTCCCTTTATAGCCTGTATCATGGCAGTGTATGCAACCTTTGCCAGTATAGATTTTTTGAGGGAGTAAACCTTTGAACAAGGCGCGCTCTGTTTCTGTGGGCTGAACCTCTGTCTTGCATTCTGTACAAATTCGTCTCAAGAGCGGTTGTGCCAATGCGCCCAATAGCGTGTTGGCGATAAGACTGTTGTCGAGACCGAGTGAACGAAGTCGGACAACTGTGCTGAATGAGTCAGTGGTATGGAGTGTGCTTAATGCCAAGTGACCAGTGGAGGCTGCTCGGGTGATGGCGTCGGCGGTTTCATGGTCACGCACCTCGCCAATGAGCATGACATCCGGATCCATTCTTAAAAAAGAGCGGGCCAGCAGTGGGTAAGTGAGCAGAGGACTGACTTGTTTCTGAGTGATTTTTGGTAAGTCGAACTCAATTGGATCTTCTGCGGTCACAATTTTTCGGGTTCCATCGTTTAGGGTATTGAGTGCAGCGTATAAAGTGGTGGTTTTACCTGACCCTGTTGGACCGGTTACAAAAAACATGCCTTCAGGATTATTTAGAATTCGAAAGAGTGCAGTCTGTTCAATGTCGGACATTCCCAATTGAGAAAAAGCCATCATTCCCGTATGTGAGCCCAAGACCCGTATGACGGCATCTTCCCCGTAAGGTCCCGGACAGATGTTGAGTCGAAAGTCGACAGCGACTTTTGAATCTCCAGACTCGACCAAGATTTTAAATCGTCCATCTTGGGGAACTCTGCGTTCTGCGATATCGAGTTTAGCCAAAATCTTCAGTCGATTGATGACACCAGAGATATTTTGCGGGGATATTTCACTAAAGATCTGGTGCATGACGCCATCGATTCTCAAACGGATGTCTATGGTATTGCGATAGGTTTCAATGTGAATGTCAGAGGCTGAAAGTTTGACAGCTTGTGCGATGATGTCCTGAAGAAGACTATCTGGATTATTGATGTCGACATCGATGTCTTCAATCTCGACTGAGGCGTCAGATCCTTCTGTTTCCTTGGCATGTCCATGACCGATGTCAAGCGCTCTGTGAATCTCAAATTTATTGAGTAATATTGGGTGTATCTGCCGATTCAGTATCAAGGTCAACCGGCTGATTAGTTCTCCATTTTCAATGTCATGCATTCCAAGATAAATGTCGTCTTGATCGTTCTCCTTGGCATTATTGAGAATCACAATGTGTGCCTTTCGACACAACCGTTCCGGCAGCATTCGAATGCTGGGAGCATGAATGCTGAAGTCAGAAAATTCTTTAAATTGTTCTATTCTTTTCCGGCCCATCGAATTCTCTTGATGAAATGTAATTTGTAATGCGATATTATAGCAATTTGGAGGCTTTGCATGGTGAACAATCTTTGGATGCTGTGGAGACAACTGCTCAGGTATCCGCGTGAGTTGGGAACTGTCGCACCCTCAAGCCGTTGGTTGGCTCAGGGCCTTGTACGGGCTTCTGACATTACTGAGGACCACACAATTGTTGAGGTTGGGGCAGGAACTGGACCGCTAACTCACTGGATTCGGGCATCCGTTCCCAAAGCAAACCTTTTTGTCATGGAGCCCAATCCAGATTTGGCAGCGTTGTTAAGAAGCCGATTTATGGGACTCGATGTCTGTGAAGAGCGCGTTGAATCGTTGCCACAAATGCTTATTGAACGCAATTACACAGCTGCTGATCGCATTCTCTCATCAGTGCCTTGGTCTTTGTTTCCAGAAGAAGAACTGGAGAGTTCTGTTGATGCCATCTGCAACTCATTGACAGACGAAGGATATTTTGTGACATTGGTCTATTCCCACGCACGCCAATTTCCTTCATCCCTGAAAATGAAGAAGCTGGTGGAAAGAAAGTTCGCAAAAGTGTACTATTCCGATGTCATTTGGCGAAATATTCCACCTGGAAATTGGCTTGTTTGTCGTAATCCCATTCGGTAGTTCCATTATTCGACTGACAATAAAAGTGACTTGAACTCGTTGTAAGCTGCATCTTCTCGTAGGTCGTTCTCGGTCAAATTGTAGATGTCTACCAATGTGAGATCTGGGCCAACAATATAGACATCTCGATAAGTGACCTGCCACATGGACCAAACATCGGTCTCGTCGTCTTGCAGCCATGGCAATGTAACATTAGCCGTGATGTTTTCGTTACCGGCTTCGTAACCTGCTTCGTTAAGGCCAATGATGGCCGCAGAATCACCGATTTCTTCTTGAAGTTCATATAGGCGCTCAAACTGAGTACCGCAATAGCCTCAAGTGGCGTGCCCGAAATACCAAGCGGATGTTTGAGTTTCAAAATCTGAAAATCGAATCGGTGTATTGTATGAGTCTGAGTTTGGATTGACATCTATGAGCTCAAAATCAGTGAGCTTTTCACCGGTTTTAATGCGATTGGTTTGACAACCAAATATGAGGCTGAAGAAAATCATGTGAACTCCTGTGATTAGCGGGATTGTTTATTGACAGCTTGAATAAGGGTTTCGACTTCATTTCGATAAAGCTCGCCACCGATGTCACCTTTGGGATTGATCTGAAGACTGCCCACATTGAGGTCCCAGACGCTTTTAAAAATTTGATATGCATACATTTCTTTAAGGTGGCCAACTCGCGGGTCGAAACACCGAGCTGCTTCATAGTCTGTAAAGCAGGTGAACACAGGATACTGCATGATCTGCCCTGTTTGGAGGGGGTGCTCTGGTTTGGCTTTCGTTGACAAGAGGAGCAGACTTGAGTTCAAGAGGGTTTTGTAGAGCGCAATTCGTAAGCTGTGCTGCTTACTTTGTGACATCTTCTTCATGCTTTGGAGTAATTCTTTATTCTTTAAGGCATGACGAGCATTGGGTGTAAATGTAATGACCAACTGTGATGTCTGAACTTTAAATATATCTTCAAACACATAACTTAATTCTGTGATGAGTTGGTCATAGTGGGCTGCATTTGCGATGGAAACAAGCTTTCCAAGACTGCGTTTGCGACGGCGTTGAGTGAAAGATAAGTCACTGAGTTGAGTCTTTTGGGCTTCTGAGAGTAAGTTGTCTTTTGGAAGATATGTGTTGCTCGAGATTTCAAGCAGGGCTCTTGTGGGAACATCTAAGCTGTGGAGGACAGCCCAGTACTTTTCCGACTGAATTATCAATCGACCGTTTGGATCGTTGTGGAGCCTTGTTAAGTCTGTCAAGAGCGTTTGGGCGAATAGAGTAGGCATGACATTTGAATATAGGGTTTATGCGTTTCGTCAATGCACAATATTATTCTATATTGGATATGATAGGGTGTCTTGGGAACAATTGTGTTCGAACAACATGATTTATTGAACCAATTAGAGGAGCCTTTATGAAAGTAAAATCACTTATTGCATTGACCATATGCACAGGGTTATCGACCAGTTGTACAGCTTACAAAAGCGATGTATTTTCTGGTGTGTATTTCGTTAAACTTGAGGCTGAGCCCGCCGAAGTGGCTTCAATCGTTGCAGAGATCTCTGGAATGTTTGAGTTTGAGATTTTGCATGTCTATGACACGGCATCAGAGGGATTTAGTGTTCGAATACCACATTTGATTGTGCCTGAACTCGAAAAGCTCGAAGTGGTTGAGTCCATTACAGAGGATACTCGTACTGACTATGCGGTACCAATAGATCCCGACGGGAATGTGGTTTATGGTGACAGTGAACTGCCTGTTGGTATTCTTCGAATCAATGGACCCTACATGGGGAATCTCGACCTCTCGAATATACATGTGGCAGTGATTGACACCGGTATTGACGGGGCGCATAATGACCTGAATGTGGTCGATTATGTGGACATTGTCGCCCAATCGTCCAATGATTCTGCGCCTGATGGTGATCCAAATGGCCACGGTACACATGTGGCGGGAACAATTGGCGCCTTAGCCAATGGAGAGGGCGTGGCAGGTGTGGCACCAGGTGTAAGTTTACATGCAGTGCGCGTTCTTGACTCTTATGGCTCTGGATACTTCAGCGACATTATTGCTGGCATTGAGTATGTACTTGAGAATCCAGAAATACGAGTCGTCAACATGTCTTTGGGAGCATCGAAGAGTGCAGACACTTTACCGATCAGAGATGCAATCCAGCGGCTTGAAGAAAGTGGTGTCGTGGTCTGCATCGCAGCGGGGAATGAGTCACAAAATACTGACAATGTCGCTCCCGCTGCATACAATCAGGGCATTGTCGTTTCAGCATACGATTTGGGAGGAGACACCAACTCCTATTCAGACCGTGGATTTGCTTGGTTTTCGAATTACGGGGATGCGGTTGACATTTCAGCCCCTGGTGTATCAGTCCAGTCCACTTGGCCTGGTGGCGGCATGGAGATTCTTGATGGAACCTCTATGGCAACGCCCCATGTGGCAGGAGCCGTTGCCGTTTACAGGGCTTACGACGCAGACGCCACGCCTGATGAAATTAGAGCCAATTTGATCTCATCTGGTGAAAACGACTATAACGGTCAGACGGGGCCCAATGGCGATCATCCTGAGCCACTTCTCAACTTAGAGGTATTTTGGAGCATGGCTGGTTACCAGTAGTCAGTTCTTAATCTGGTCAATTATTGACCCTCTGTCAGATTCTGTCCAAATATAATCTTGGACACACACTATTAATACCTTCTCCTGCCCACGGTATCCTTGGAGAAGCTATGACCTGTGTAAATCCTTTCGACAGTCCTGTTTCATTTTCATTCGTTCGAAAATTATTCCATGGCCATTGGTCCATTGAAGTCTCCCATCTCATGTTTTGGCTTGCAGGGATGACGATACGCTATAAAGCCGCTTGGCCTTATCGGAAACCACCACAGATTCAATTAACGTTGGTTTGCCATCAACTTCAATGGTTTTTTAAAGCCGTACAGATTACTCCTAATGCAGTACAGGTCACTGAGATCCAAGAAGTGACGGAACTTTTATCTCGAATTGAAGTCCATTATCCAAATCAGACCGTTTTGATGCATCTTACAAATGACCAAGACAGTCAATGGTTTTTTTTGGAAAAGCCCATGGGACATTGGTGTATATGGGATGAGGCGAATGGGATTTACAAAGCACTTGAACCGGCCATTGGTCAGTCCGGAAAAATTTTCATTGTGTGGTTTTCAAAGTCTGATTTGAACTCTTTCTCTGAAGCCAAGGTGATGCAATCTGCACTGCAGTTGCAATCCGCACACCTGGTTGACCCTATTGGCCCAAAGCATCATGTTCATCAATGGTTGTTGGCACTAAGGCGACCTTCGCCCCGCTTAAGTTGGCTTCGACTATTGAAAGATCCCAAAGACTATTTCTGGGTGGCCGTTCAGCTTGGCTCACAACTTAGAGGCTCTCACTCGATGCGTTTTGATGGTCATCGGCTTTCCTTTGCCAACGCATTGGTTCGTGCCGGTGGCCTCTTAAATATGCCACTTCTTGGTCGGCTGGCTCTTGAATTTCGTCGCTCGGCAGATTGCTGGCAAATTATCCAAGACATCATGTTGATGGGTCCGAGTTTGGCTCTGAAACAAGCCAGATCCCTTCTCTTTGATGGAACCGAGATACATCACGCCTCATTTCACGCATTGGCCGAACGGTTTAGCATAGAAGGCGGTGTTCATGATATTCCTTTTCGACTTCGAGCCATTGACAAGCAATTAAAGTCCATTCTTCACATTGAGAGCTCAGCAGCCGAACAGATCGCAGAAGCCTTGGCAACACTTAATGGGCTCAATTCCATTTCGAATGCAGAATGTGCGCCTATTGGTTGTCAGTCTTTAGGGACCAGCGTTTTAATTCAATCCAATGTGCCACATCATTAGAACCTTGGATGAGCGATAATTGTGAAAATAGAATGGGGTCAGCTGGGAGGTGCAGGTTGCGCTGCAGATCAATGCAGCGGCCAAGGCTGTGTTCCCCGTATAAAAGGCTAAGATGTGCATTGTTTTGACGGGTTTTTTCAATCCAATTGAATGCGTTCAAGCGTTCTTTTGGTCCAACAGATACATACAGGCGTTGCCATGGGGGGCGTCCTATTTTCGGTTGACCGATTTCAAGTGTCACAGCATTAGTGACCTTTTCGTCCAAAAAGTCAAGCTGTGGTAATGTTGGCCAACTCTCAAGCGTCACATGTGCCATGTGGGGGATTTGATTGTAAATCTTGGCAAGCCGATGAATAACACCATTCCAGTAGATGGCAGTTTTGGGCTCTGGTAGCAACCAAAGAAAGTACCTCATGGTCTTTGTTCAGTTGTGGGGTCAGCCAAGGGTGGATTTTTAGAGACCGCATACATTAAACCCACAAAGCAGACAGCGGCAACAATGGCAATCCACCGTGCCCGTGATTTGAGGGGTGAATTGGGAAGTGTTGGTGTGGATTCTTGCTCCATGTGGGGCGGAGTGTCAGGATTCTTAAAGTCAAAAAGTGAGCCACAAGACGGACAAATAACGGTATGGCCTGTATTGGGGTGGTGTAGTGGCGTACCACAGCTATGGCATGCTTTCATGGTCTGTGCTCATTCGATGGGTTATAGATGCTCTTTATATCGCCTTTCTTTTCAACTGTGCAACAAGAACATGTCTATTCATGTAGCCAGCTTTTATCGATTTGTTTCAGTGGATGATCCCTCATCCCTCAAACAGTATTTACTGAATGCTCAGCTTCAATATTCAGTATCTGGGTTGG
>JAYYJC010000171.1:0-19928 GCA_036146655.1 Myxococcota bacterium
TCTATGTGGCCGCTGAAGGAATAAACGGCACGGTCGCAGGTTGCCAAGAAACCGTTGAGGCTTGGCTCAATGTCCTTGAGCTGGATGCACGTTTTACCGGTATCGGATATCGCTTGTCATTTGCGGAATTTGACCCCTTCAGTGGTTTCCGAGTTCGGCTCAAAAAGGGCTTGGTGTCTCTCGGTGTAGAAGACATTAATGTTCCTTCTAAGAGAGGACTTGAAGTTGAGCCAGAGGACTGGAACCAGTTAATTTCTCAGCCAGATGTGGTTGTCATCGACATGAGAAAAGACCTTGAATACGAGATGGGGTCATTTAAAGGCGCCATCAATATGGGAGCAGATTGTTTTCGGGAATTTCCACAGTGGGCCGCAGAAAACTTGTCTCCTGAACAGCGTGTAGCAATGTTCTGCACAGGAGGAATCCGGTGCGAAAAAGCCAGTGCATATCTCGCTCAACAGGGGTTTAATGAAGTATATCAGCTTAAAGGGGGTATCCTTCAGTACTTTAGCGATGTCCCGGTGGATGCACAGGCATGGACTGGTAAGTGTTTTGTATTTGATCACCGAGGTGCTGTTGATGGGGAAAGGCAGCCCGTTGAAACGGAACTCTGCTATGCCTGCAGCTATCCCATCCGTGAAGATGACAAAGGCCATCCCAATTATTTAAAGAACGCATACTGTCCGCGATGTTTTCCAAAGTGGAGCCGTGCACAAATCAGCCGGTTCAAATATCGGGCGTCGTCATTGATTGACCGAAAGCCTTCTATCTAGCACAATGGTTCCCAATGCAACAGAGCCAGACAATATGCCGCCCCAAATCATATCAACAACCGCCACAATGGTCGGAAACCCTTCAAATACAGCCAATGAAGTCAGATCAAAAGTGGCGTAACAACACAGTCCAAACAATGCACCAATAGTAAATATATGACCCTTCGAGTGCCCCGTGTTGGGATGTATCACGAAAAAATTGAGCCCCAGCAGATAGATAAAGTAAAATAAAATAGCAGGGACAAAGTCAGTTTTTGTCCTGAGCATGTCGCCCAAGTGCTCTTGATAAAAGGGTTGTGCGATGGTGCTCAACCAAATGGCGTCAATGAGGGCGAAACACGCAATGGATAGAAAAAACCGTTTAATCATAAACAGCTTTCTAGCAGATTGGATTGAAGTGTCGAAGAAAATGAAGGCTATGGCGGTAAATTTTTTAATAATCGGTTATTCGCATTGTCCATGGATGAGAAGATGGGCGAACACTTATACACATACATCAATCCTACAAACCTTCGGCATTTAGACCACATCGAACAGACTTTAGAGCACGATGGGCTATTGGTTTTGCCAATGCAGAACAATTGGGTCTTTGCATGTGATGCTACTTCTCGTCGTGGTTTGCAGAAGATGCACAAGCTGAAATCAGCGCACGAAAAGAACAAACCGTATTCTCTGGCATGCTCATCGATTTCTATGGCGTCGACCATGGCCAAGATCAGTGGCCAAAAATATCGAATGCTCAATCGGGTATGGCCCGGGCCATATACTGTGATTGTAAAGAGTTCTCCACAGCTGCCTAAAATCTTAAAGATTAAGCGTGAAAAGGTGGGTATTCGTATTCCCAAAGAGCCAATTACGCTTGCAATATTAGAGCACTATGGTCGCCCACTGGTCGTGAGCTCTGTTCCTTTAAACCCTGACGAGCACCCTTATAAAATGGGCTATGCCATCTTTGAGCGATTTGGTCATGGAATTGACATTCCCGTAGATCTTGGGGACGAGCTTGAAGGTGCGTTGACGACTGTGGTGGACTTTTCAGAGCCCGAGGCAGAAATCATCCGTGATGGCCGTGAACCTTGGCCCTTTTAAGACGCCACTGCCTGCTGAATGTCGGCGGCGTTTATCCTCCGCTTCGGCTTAGAAATGCAGCGTGCCGTTGACTTCAATTCCATTCACATCTAGTGAGCCGACAGTCTGACCAAGTTTGATTGGTGCCGTTACTGTATGCGACAGTTGTTCATACCGGGATAGCATTTGATTAGGTATGATTTACCAGCCTCAAAAGTTTTTGTATCGACATTGACAGGCGTTCCGTTGAATACAGCTCGGACGGTGTAGGTACCTGCGGGTACATTTCCGATAGGCAGTACGGTGTTTCCCTGAAGCAGGCTGATGGAATCGGCTCCTTCCATTCGTACTGTGGCCGTGGTCGGAGGTGGCGGACGGGCGGCTGCTTCTGTCTCAGGTTCGGGCTCAGGGTCCGGCTCTGGTTCAGGCTCTGTTTTGGTGACAATCGCGGGTGGTGCTTTGGGTCTTGTCACCTTGGGCGGATTTTGCAGCCGTTCCAATGCATCGTCCAATGATTTTCGGTTGAGGTCCACTGCATTTTTAGGTTGGGTACTGTCTGTAAAGACAGAAAGCTCATTAATTGAGATTGTTGCTGATGGGTTGCTGGTTAAGAACTTGATGCTGAGACTTTTGAATGCGAAGTTCTCGCTCATATCAACAAGAATGGGTTCACTGTTGCTGTAGCTACACACTTTACTGAATAATGTTCTGTCGTTCGTATCAATGATTCCCACGGTGATTGAGTTTGGCGCTTCAGCACCATCCGTATTCAGGTCAAAGTCAAGTTTTATAAATTGACTGTTTGTGTTCATCTGGAGTTTGAGTTCGGGATCTTTTGAATAACTGCTTGACCACACAGTCTCTGGATTTTGATCAAGAATGTATTGTGGATAGGTTTTCGATTTAGAATGGCTCGCAACAATGGCATTGGGCAGATGGGGGTATGCGGCTTTTGGGACAGCCTTTGGCTCAGGAATGGTTGTGGCTTCTGTTGAAGTGGTATTCGAAACGGGCGGAGACACTTTTGTGACCTCACCGGTAAAGCCAAAATATGCTGCAATTGCGGCAGTCATCAATCCCACAATAACAATAGGAATCCAAATGGACTTTTGTTTTTGAACCACAGGTAGAGATGGATGAGAAGGATAAGAGGGGTGCGAGTGTAGACTGGGATCGCCACGAAGTGGATGCTGGGCGCTGATGTCAGTTGGGATAGACTGAGTACCTGGATGACTTTCGGTGGAGCCATCACTGGCTCTTCCTTTGGAGTGCACCAGTTGCGCTTCAGTCAATTCTTGGGTGTCAAACTGAATGGTATTCAAAGAGGGGGAGTCTGGAGGTGGAACATCGATATTGTCCACCGTATCGTATCCTGAGTTGGTTGGATCTGAGCCATCAAACGCCAATGTCGGAAACCGCTTTGTCTTCAAACTAAAGTCAGCCTCTCCTTTGAAGACTGAGATTAAATCAGCACAATTTTGAATCCTCTTCTCTGGATCCTTAACCAAAGCCGCATTGATGGCAGAAACAATGCGTGGTGGCAAATTGGGGTTTAATTCCAGAGGGTTTTTGTGAGGACGGGTGGCAACTGCATTTAATAATTCAAGGGTGTCATTTCCCATAAATGGCAGTTGAGCGGTCACCATTTCATATAGGATGGTACCTAGTGAAAAGATGTCAGCCCGATGATCAACCCCTTTGGCATTTCGGACTTGCTCTGGAGCCATATATGCAGGTGTTCCAATACCCACGCCCGTGCGAGTCATGCCGCTGTCTTCTGTACCAAGTGCCTTTGCAAGACCAAAGTCGGCCACCTTAGGGGTCCATGTCCCATTGTGAAGCTCCATCAATATATTTGCAGGCTTTAAGTCACGGTGAATGATGTTGCGATCATGTGCGTAGGCCATCGCATCCACAATCTGTAGAAAGATTTCTTCCGCTTGCCCCAGTCCAATTCGATTCTCATAAAGAAAGTCATCAAGGGCTTGTCCCTCAATAAAGTCCATGACCAAACATGGGTGACCTTGAATAGGAAGAATATCTGTCACACGGACAATATTGTTGTGAGAAAGTGTGGCCTGTAGTTGGCCTTCTCTTATCATCCGTTGTTTAATTTCTTCTTTAGAAACCTTGACGACCTTTACAGCATGGAGCGTGTTGAGGCTTTCGTGTTTGCATTTATACACTTCAGCCATTCCGCCTTCGCCAATTCGTCCTTCAACAATGTATCGGTCGATTTTTTGTCCGATATGGAATTCCATTAATGCGCCTCAAATGAATGATGTGAAAGCCTTCATTGTGTGTCTGTATCGTACCACAATCGGACAATCCGATGTCTATCTCAGTGCTAGACTTGTTCCACTCCTGCCACTTCGGGAATTTCTTCCATCAGCAGGTTTTGTATTCCGTACTTTAATGTTGCTGTAGACGATGGACATGTTCCACATGCGCCGATGAGTTCTAACTTTACAATGCCGTTCTCAAAGCCATGATAAACCACATCCCCACCATCCTGTGCAATCGCAGGTCGTATTTCCTCATCTAAGAGCACCAGTATTTGTTCTTCTACAGGACTGAGTTCAGTCATGTCCTCCTTGTTTTCTTGTTCAAAGACAGCCATTTCGCCGCTATCAAGAAACTGAGAGAGGCTGTTTGAAATCTGTTCGAGAAGGTCGTCCCAGCTTTGTTCTCGAAACTTTCTAACAGTGATAAATCGGCTTGCGATCAACAACAGTTCCACACCCTCATTCTTTAATATGAGTTCAGCAAGCGGGGATTGAGTGGTATCCGAATCGGCATAATATTCATGGGTACCCGATGAAATCAAGGCTTCAGTGACATGAAACATATAGGCATCGGGGTTCGGTGTCTGCGTGATTCGTATCCGTGAATCGTCGATGGACATAAAAGACTCTCTGTGATGAACATGGGGGTTCAGAATATCCATGCTTCTTTAACCGATTTAATGACCGCATCGAGAAACTGCGTAATCAGAGCAAGAAAAGGATACCGACTTTTGCCCAGAGTGTTACATTTTTTTCTGTAATTTACAGCCCATCTACAAAATCTGAGGAGCCACAATGTCCGGAATTTCTTTAAATCTCAATGATGATCAACAAATGATACGGGAAGGTGCCCGTGACTTTGCCAAAGAGTTCATTCGTCCTGCTGCAGCCCACCACGATGAAACGGGTTCTTACCCTTGGGAAGTTTTACGCGCAGCTCACCAAAATGGACTAATGAACACACACATTCCGGAAGCCTACGGTGGTCCAGACATGAGTTGTTTGGATGGCATTCTCATCGCAGAAGAAATGGCCTGGGGATGTTCTGGAATTGGAACAGCCATTGAGGCCAATGGCTTGGCCCAGCAGCCTGTTATTTTGGGTGGGACTGATTATGTCAAGCGCAAGTATCTTGCACCAATGACAGAAGACATTGGTGACTCTGACAACCCAATCATGTGTGCTTATGCTGTGACCGAACCCGGTGCAGGATCGGATGTGGCGGCAATGAAGACTCGAGCGGTCAAACAAGGTGACAAATGGATTTTGAACGGTTCAAAAATGTGGATCACCAATGGCGGCGTTGCAGATTGGTACTTCGTAGTTGCATATAGTGAACCCGAAAAGGGTTACGGTGGAATGACTGCTTTTGTTGTTGAAAAAGACTGGGAGGGAGTGAGCTACGGGGCCAAAGAAAAAAATCTTGGTCAGCGTGCGTCGGATACCCGTTCAATTTCGTTTGACAATGTCGTTGTTCCGGCTGAAAATGTGGTGGGCCGAGAAGGCGATGGTTGGAAACTCGCCATGGCAGCGTTCGACTATACAAGGCCAGCAGTTGCTTCAGCTGCGGTTGGTGTGGCTCGTGCAGCCATGGAGCATTCCATTGAATATGCACTCCAGCGTAAAACAATGGGTAAGCCGATTTACAATCATCAAGCCATCTCATTTATGATTGCCGACATGGCCATTAATATCGATGCTGGGCGTTTGCTTTGTTGGCAAGCGGCATCATTGAAAGATCAAGGAGTTCGCAACACCACTCAGTCATCAATGGCTAAAGCATTTTGTGCGGACATGTGTATGAAAACCTGTATTGATGCAGTGCAAGTTTTTGGTGGGTATGGATACTCCAAAGAGTACCCTGTCGAAAAGTTGATGCGTGACTCAAAGATCTTCCAAATCTACGAAGGCACCAGTCAGATTCAGCGGTACATTATCTCTCGTGACATAAAGTCTCAATTCTTAAACCGCTAAACCAATGCGGGTTCTGCTAACTGGTGCTACCGGATTCTTGGGGGCCAATTTACTTCGTCGTCTGATTGAAAGGGGTGACGAAGTACACTGTGTCATTCGTAAGCCCAACGGAAACATTTCTGGGTTGGGAGTACCCACCTATACTGTTCCACTAACAGATCATCCTGCTGAAATTGAGCAGTTGGCACGCATTATGGATGGATTTGATGGGGTCTATCACCTTGCAGGAACATTTGATCCCACGCCCGGTGGTGAAGATCGCATGATGGAGTTGCATGTTCTTGCAACTCGTGGTCTTTTACGAGCTGCAGAAAAGGCAGGTGTTCGTCGGTTCGTGTACTGCTCCAGCAGCATCACAGTGGCATTTGGTTCAAAATCATCGCCTGGAAATGAAGACCAGTATTTGGATGCGCCGTCGATCTACGGCAAATCTGGACCGTTGTACGCATATTACAGCACTAAGCGCCAAGGTGAACAGTTGGTTATGGGGTGGCGTGGTGTTGAAGGGATTTCTGTGAACCCGGACTATATAATTGGTCCGTGGGATGTTAAACCAACATCTGGGGCACTTATTTTACAAATGGCAAAACATCATGTGCCATTTTATCCAAAAGGCGGAAAATGCTTTTTGGGTGCAACAGATTGCTCAGATGCCCACATTGCTGCCATGACAATTGGTCAGCCCAATCGACGATATCTTCTCGGTCATCACAACCTTTCCTATCGAGAGTTTATGACCATGGTTTCAGAGGTTATAAACTGTAAGTCTCCGAGCTTTCCTTTGCCAAGCACGGCCGTTAATATTGCTTCACGTGTTGGTCGAATTGTGCAACGGTTTGATGCCCATCGTTTTGCTGGACTTGATGGCAGTGTGTTACGGGCAATGCAGCAAGAACGGTACCGTTCAGGTTTGCGGATGTGTGATGAACTACAGATCACTCCTCGACCATTGATTGAAAGCATAGAAGCTGCACACCGATGGTTTAAAGACAATGACTATTGTTAAAAGGTATCTCCGATGATCCTTGGATTTTGGGCATTGGCGTGCACTGTGGATACCCTAAAAGTTCAACGCCCACCCAGAGGTATTCAAAGCATCAGTCCTGAAGATTTACAAAGAGATGTGTGGGCGCAACTAAACCCTGAGTCTGAGATTGAACACGCCGAATGGCTTTCATTTCGTTTCAACCAGCACCAAGCCATTCTCGACAACTCAGCGCCTCTTGCATTCTGTGCAGCCCAACCAAGCCCAAGAACTTGGCTGTGGGTGAAACCGGGTGATCCATCTCACGCTCCGTTTTGGACAGCGATTTTACTCTCGGCAGCGAAAGGCCTTGAGCCTGAGGGCAGCGGAGGGTTTTGTTTGGGTATCATTCCAGAAGAAGCAAATGCACATGATCTGTCAGAGCTACTCCAATTTCATACGGCACTCAAT
The DNA here is from genome assembly GCA_036146655.1 of Myxococcota bacterium. Taxonomy (GTDB): domain Bacteria; phylum Myxococcota_A; class UBA796; order UBA796; family UBA796; genus JAYYJC01. The sequence continues at coordinate 7,536 of JAYYJC010000171.1, forward strand.
GCGCATGAATGGAACCCCGATTCTATTCATTTTGAAGCACTTTCGGTTGAACTTCAGGGCGTTCTGACTGGGATTTGAGGATTTTGATGTTGTCCTTATGGCGGCTGAGCAATACTTTTGATTCTTCGAGGGCTGCACGCAGCCTTTGAAAACGGGATTCTATTTCGACATACTCTTCGTGCCATTGTCTGCCTTTGCTCAGATTTAATCTGGCGGTATCCATATAGGCTTCTAGCTCAAACGCAGCTGCGTCCATCTCTTGATAGGCGGAGATTAGTGCTTGACGATCCATTTCGATTTCCATTGCATCGCTCGTTTGGCTGGGCGGTGTCTGGTGGCTTTGGAATGTGCATGAGAACTGCACTTGAAAAGCCAGAAAATAAGCGTATAATAGAATTGATTTTATTTTAATTTTCAATTTACTTTAGATTTCATTATTTATTTTAAGGTTTGCTTATGCGGGTTGCACTCTTCTTTGATGGTAACAATTTTTATCGTACGATGGAAGCCGCTGTAGGTAATATTGAATTGGATTATGACTCATTGGCCAAATGGGTGGTACATCAAGTCGCTGGCCAATCTGGACAGTTTGTGGGAGCTTATTACTATACCGGTGTCGACCATAGCCCAGCTTTGGATCGTTTCTTATCCGGTCTTGAACTTCGTCATGGTTACTTTGTACGACGAGAAGCTGTGGTTGAGAGAAAACAAACATGTCCACATTGTAACCATGAAAGCATTCAACATGTGGAAAAGCGTGTTGACACTCGTATGGTCGCTGAAATGGTGCGGTTGGCTGCAACCAATGCTTTTGATTGTGCCGTTGTGTTCAGTGGAGATGCAGATCTCGTGCCCGCCATTGAAACACTTTCAATGTTTGGTCGAAGGGTTGATATTGCATCTTGGGGGGGATTTGCGGTTGCGCCTGATCTCCTCAGTCAGAGTTTTAGCGCCATTGATCTCATGGATGGACTTGAACAATTTTCAACGGGTCGAGCGAGACAAAATGAATCAGTCGAAACGCCACCGTGCTCCATTGAAGATGTCTTTAACCAAGTCCTTCAAGCATGTGAATATTTTTCCAATCGAGATGCTCATCTCGCACGATGGTATTTTGAAAATCGATGGAAAGCGTCAGGTCCGTGTCCACCGCCTGGTGAGCCACGGCAAAGAAGCTTGAATCAGCTGATCGAGCAAGGACGAGTTGAGATATTTGAAACCTCTATGAACGGCCGGATCATTTACGCCGTTCGTCCGCGCCGCCGCCGTGGATAATTAGAGCGTTGCTTGGCTTTTTCAAGGCGATTCCAAACGCACATGCCATTTCTCTTTTGAAAGAACTATGAACTCATGGTTTTCCACATTGCCACTTAGAAGCTGCCATGAGAGAAGCGTATTTTACACAGTTGGCTCGTACGGTTTGAACAGTCTGTAATTGGTAATGGTGTCGGCGTATGTCTTTAACTGGCCAACAGTGCCGGACACTCAATATAGCGTCTGACAGCCAAGAGGAATGAGGCGCCTAAGGCTCCATCGATGACGCGGTGATCACATGTCATCGTGACTTTCATGCGCCAGCCAGTGGTGAGTTCTCCATCAATCACAACCGGCTCTTTGGCCAATGAACCAACAGCCAAGATGGCGGCATTTGGTGGATTAATGATCGCTGTAAAGTGGTCAATCTGCATCATACCGAGATTTGATATTGTAAATGTCGAATCTTGATATTCTTCGGGTTGGAGTTTACGGTCTTTGGCTTTTCCAGCAAGCTCACGGATCTCCGAAGACAGCTCAGCCAACCCTTTGGTATTTGCGTGTCGAACTACTGGGGTGATGAGTCCATCTGGAAGTGCCACGGCTACACCAATGTGAACATCGCTGTGTCGCGTAATGGCTTCTTCTCCCCAACTTGCATTGACCTCAGGGACATCCTTAAGAGCACGTGCCACTGCTTTCACCATTAAGTCGTTGTATGAGACTTTGACACCAGCCGCCTTTAAGTTGTTTCGAAACGCAACGAGTGAGTCGCAATCAAATGTAGAAGTCAAAAAGAAAGTGGGCGCATCCAGATAGGATTCTTTCAAGCGCCGTGCAATGGTCTTTCGCATCATTGAGTTCGGGATCTGCTCTGAGACACCCTCCGCAATGGCCGTGCCATTTGTTCGACCTCGTCGTTTTGGATAAGGCTGGTCTGGAACAAAAGAAACAGGCGACTCCATAATGGAGTCATGAAGGGGACGATTGTCCCATTCTGGGAAAGTCACTCCGGCGCCCGATGCGGGTTTTACGGGTTTGTTGAGGGATGCTGCGGCTTCAATGTCTTTTCGGGTAATGCGGCCACTTGGTCCTGTGCCTTTCACTTTATCAAGAGAAACGCCAAGTTCATCAGCTGCAGCTCTGGCAGCTGGACCTGCGCGGTGTTTGTCTGCCTTGGCGGGTGCCGCAGGAGCGGGTGCTTCTGTTTTGGTTGAACTTTGTCCGGACTCAAAATCAGAGAGCAATGCACTGATGTCTTCTGAATCTGATTGACCCAATATGGCGATTGGAGTGTCAACTTCAACCATGTCTCCAGCATTTCTGAGAAGTTTGAGGACGACTGCAGGATCGAAGACCTCAATTTCCATGGCCGCTTTATCTGTTTCGACTTCGGCAATGACATCTTGCGGATTGAGTTTGTCGCCTTCCGATACACGCCATTCTAGGAGGCGTCCGCTCTCCATGGTTGGGGATGCCTGAGGCATTAAAAAGAATTCAGCCATTTGCTGCTCCGTTCAATTTTAGGAAAAGGGCTTGGTTGTTTAGTATTCTAGGGTTTGCTGAACTGCAGCGATGATTCGAGCTGGGTCAGGCATGACCTCAGTTTCTAGAATGGTCGCATAAGGTTGTGGTACATCTCGATTGGTGATTCGGAGAACAGGTGCAGAGAGATATTCAAAGCAAGCTTGCTGTAGGCGAGCTGCGATTTCAGCACCAACTCCCGCAAACAAATGGCCCTCATGTACCACGACACATTTACCTGTCTTTGCGACAGAATTATAGATCGCATGTTCATCCAGAGGACGAAGTGAACGAAGATCCAAGACTTCAACATCCACGCCCTGTTGCGTTAATGCATCTACAGCCTTCATAACATTGAAGACCTGCTTACCCCAAGTAATGATGGTGATGTCTGAACCTTCTCTTCTGAGACGAGCTTTACCAATCGGGGTGGTGTATTCCTCATCTGGAACTTCGCCTTTCATACCATAAGTCAACTCTGATTCCATAAAGATGACCGGATTGTTGTCACGGATAGACGATTTTAACAAGCCGTATGCGTCGTCAGGAGTTGCATATGTCACGACTTTAAGCCCCGGAAAGTGTGCATACAGTGAATCGACTGAAGTAGAGTGCTGAGCCGCTAGATTTTCAGCTGCGCCATTGGGTGCTCTAAAGGTTATCGGCATTGTGTATTGACCAGCAGACATCTGGTAGGTTTTGGCGGCTGTATTGATCAATTGATCATATGCCACAAGTGAAAAGTTCCAAGTCATAAACTCAATGATGGGACGCATTCCAACCATCGCAGCGCCAATACCCAAGCCTGCGAAACCAGCTTCCGAAATGGGTGTGTCAACAATTCGATCTGGTCCAAACTTATCAAGCATGCCCTGCGAGACTTTGTATGCCCCATTGTAATTAGCGACTTCTTCACCCATTAAAAAGATGTTGTCGTCGCGTTCCATTTCTTCTGTCATGGCCCGTCGGAGGGCCTCACGAATTTGTAGTGTTGCCATGGCCTATTACTCTGGGTTGGGGGCGTAAACAAAGTCATAGAGTGCTGAAGGGTCAGCCTCTGGAGAGTTTTCAGCAAAGTCGTATGCCGCTTGCGCTTCTTCGTAAACAGCTTCACGAATGCTTTCGAGGTCGGCTTCTGTCATACTGAAATCATTTTGAAGGCGTTCTGCGGTGATGGAGAGCGGATCTGATTTCTTTTTCTCTTCAAGTTCACCCTTGGCACGATATTTGGCAGGGTCTGACATAGAATGTCCCCTGTATCGGTATGTGATGATTTCCAATAAAACTGGACCATTTCCAGCAACCGCAAACTCGCGGGCTGCTGCGACACGTTCGCGAACATGCTCCACATCAAATCCTTCGAGTTGTTCAGCAGCCATGCCTACGCCGTGAGCTCGACGGTACAAATCGGTAATGGCAGATTGACGATCCAGACTTGTACCCATCGCATAAAAATTGTTTTCACATATGAAAATACATGGGAGTTTGTACAACTGAGCCAAGCATAACGCCTCAAAAAATGCGCCTTGGTGCATGGCGCCATCTCCGAAGTAACAGACACAAACTCGTTCTTCCTTTCGGTGGCGTATGGCCCATCCAACTCCGTTGGCAAGAGGTACGTGACCACCAACAATACCCCATCCACCCATGAACTTGTGTTCGCTGTCAAAGATGTGCATTGAGCCTCCGAGGCCTTTCGCTGAACCGGTGGCTTTACCGAAGAGTTCTGCCATCATTTCATTGGCGGGCACGCCTTTGGCCATTGCATGACCGTGTTCACGGTACGCAGAGATCCAATAGTCGTCTTTTGTCGCAGCTGCGGCTCCAACAGCGACAGATTCTTGACCGATGTACAAATGACAAAAGCCGAGTATCTTTCGCATGGTGTAGGCTTTGGCTGCGAGTTCCTCAACACGCCTGATAAGCATCATTTCTTTGTAAAGGTGTACGAGCTCGTCTTTACTCACGGGGCCGAGGGACGACTCTTTGGGGATTTCGTAACTTGAATCTTCGACAGACATGGTTTCCTCCGCGATGCCATATAACACGAATGTATTTATGTGACGATCTTAAGCAAATTGCGCTATCGCATATCCTCAGTCGGTTATAGTGTGGCGCTAAACTCAAAGGATTATACGCCATGCCTTTTGAAACCATTTCAGAGCTTATTAACCATCAACTTCTTGAAACAGCCTCTACACTATGGGACATCGGTACTCTTGGAACCCCTCAAACAGTATCTCGTACCAAAGAGAGAAGTTTCGGCGACTATCAGTCCAACATTGCTTTTCGATTGTCTCGACAAGCGAAGCAGGCGCCCATTGATGTTGCGAATACTCTAAAAAAAGCGCTTGAGCAGTCCGAAGTGGTTCGTCAAGTTGATGTGGCAGGCAAAGGCTTTTTGAACTTTTGGTTGGATAATTCATGGCTTTCAAATCGATTAAAAGAACAGGTCTCTGATCCACATCACGGGATCCCCCAAAGAGGGAAAGGTCAGACCGTCGTGATTGACTATTCTTCACCCAATGTGGCCAAACGAATGCACATTGGCCACATGAGGTCAACGATTATCGGGCACACATTAGACCAACTTCATCGAGCCGCCGGCTGGCATGTCATTGCAGATAATCACATCGGAGACTGGGGAAAACAGTTTGGCATGCTGATTGTCATGTGGAATCAGTCCCACGATGCCAATAATTTCGAGAAAGACCCAATCGGTGAACTAGAGCGTCTGTATGTTGGCTTCAGTGAAGTAAGTAGTCCAGAGCTTGAAACACAAGCTCGCCAAGAAGTTGCAAAACTCCAAGCTGGAGATCCCGAAAACCGTGCTCTTTGGCAACGGTTTATCGCAGAGTCCATGCGTGAGTTCAATGGCGTCTATGAGCGGCTGGGAATTCACTTCGATGAAGTATTGGGTGAGTCTGCATACAATGATATGCTTCCCAGTGTGGTACAGAAGCTTCTTCAATACGAGATTGCAGTCGAAAGTGATGGCGCTGTTATTGTGTCATTTCCCAAGAAATCAAAACCCAAAATGCTGTCTGAGACTGTTCTTGTCATCCAGAAGTCTGATGGGGCCTTTCTCTACGGGACGACCGATTTGGCAACGCTGGAGTATCGTCATTCAAGATGGTCACCAACCAAGATTGTTTATGTGACCGATCTAAGACAGCAATTGCATTTCCAGCAAGTCTTTTACACTTGGCGCCAATGGTGCGAATTAGACCCCACCATTGCTGGTGGTGCTGCTCTGGAGCATGTTTGGTTTGGAATGCTCAAGCTACCCGAAGGAGCGATGTCTACTCGAAAGGGGAATGTCATTCGATTGGTAGACCTATTAGACGAGGCCACACGCCGAGCTCGCTATGTTGTGGACGAAAAATCTCCTGAATTAGATGAACCTACCCGAGCATCGATTGCTGAGGCAGTGGGAATTTCGGCTGTTCGTTACTTCGACCTCTCACAAAATCCACAGTCTGATGTGGTTTTTGATTGGGATAAAATCCTTTCGCTTGAGGGAAATACCGCCCCATTTTTAATGTATTCATATGCGAGGGGTCGAGGTATTCAGCGGAAAGGAAATATTATCGCACCTACTGTTGACGGTCTTGCAATACATGATGAGGTCACTAGGCAGTTGGTCTTGCTTTGCCTTGAAACACCTGAAATCATTTTGGTGTCACTTGAGCAAGCCAAACCCAATCTGCTTTGCGATCACTTGTTTGGGTTGGCCACACTCTTCAATCGCTTCTATTATGCGAATCCAGTTTTGTCAGAATCCAACGCTGAACTCCGTCAATCACGCTTAGCGGTTGTTGAAGGCGTACTCAGAGTCTTGAAACACGGATTTTCGATCATAGGCATTCGTCATCTAGAGCGAATGTAGACCCAAACTTATTTTGAATTATGCTATAGTTGTCTCCGGCAATCCCATTAACGAGTGCACTCCAAATACATGTCAGCCGAAGTCACAGCTACTAATCTCCCCCGTAAATTGGGCCGTTATCGGCTGATTCGCCTCTTATCAAAAGGTGGAATGGCAGAGATTTACGAAGCTCGAAGAGAGTCTAACTTCGGTGTGGAACCCAAAGTGGCCATAAAAGTCATTCAGCCCAGTCGCACCCATGACAAAGCATTTCGAGAATTGTTCATTACCGAGGCCCAAGTCGGTTCTACTTTGGAGCATCAAAATCTCATCCAAATCCAAGACTTCGATCAGGCCGACAATCAGTTTTTTTTGGTCATGGAGTACATCGAAGGAATGACACTTCACCGTGTCATCCGAATTTCACGGCATGTTGGGGTGGTTTTACCGGAAGGAATCATTGCTGAAATTGGACGGCAGTTGTGTGATGGGCTTCATCATGCACACCGAACGAGTACTCCCGAAGGAGTTCCGCTTGGGCTCGTCCACCGAGACATTAAGCCCGCCAATTTGATGATCAGTCCACAAGGAGTGGTCAAAGTTCTTGACTTTGGACTAAGTTCAGCCACCATTGCGCCAGAGAAGAAAGGATCGGTTCGGGGGACTTGGGGCTACATGGCACCAGAGCAAATGCGTGGTGATAAAGTGACTGCACGGACGGATATTTATGCTTTGGCCGCAGTGCTCTATGAACTTGCGACTTTGACTCCACTCTTTCCAAACCGCAAATCAAGTGTGGTGATCACAGAGGCTGAGCGAGATGAAGGCGCTCGGCGTGCCAATAAATTGGGGCCTGAGTATGCAAGGCTCAAGCCCATCTTGGTACGGGCACTACAGAGAGATCCCAATGCACGGTATCGAACAGCTGAAGAGATGGGAAGAGCCCTTGCCGAACTTGTCCCTGAACTTCTAATGGCAAGAGAGCAAATCATTGAACTGCAAAATACCATCATGAACTTCGTTTCAGGTGGGCGTCCATATGCACCGCCAATTGTGTTCGAAGAAAATGATGCTCTAGACGATGCGTTGCTTAAAGACAATCAGAAACCCAAGGCTGGGATATGGTTTCCCCTGATTTTAATCCCGCTTTTGGTGTGCATTGTTGTCTTTGGAATTTTCCAAAAGCCGCAGGAAACATCCAGTATTAATCTACAAGATGCGGAAGTACTTTCAACCGATTTGGGCGACCGTTATGCGCTACCAATTGCTGAGCCCAGCGAAGAAGCCAATACCGACGACCTGATGCCACCTGAAATTCCTCAAGCACCTCGACAGCGGAACTCGTCTAATCGACAAAGTCTGCCAACACCCCCTTTAGAGGTACCTCCTGTTCAGACACCCACTGCGGGCAATGTTGAGCCTGTTCAATCTGGTTTAATCACTGTGGCTGCAGACCGACCAGCGAAGATTTTTATTAATGGCCAATATGTGCGTGAAGCACCGTTGATCAATTATGCGCTGACTGAAGGCGAACATCGGATTATCCTTGCCAGAAGCAGTGATGTGACACAGCGAAAGGTCTTTCACGCAGTTATCCAATCCGGACAAAATCGGCTGTACCATTGGTCTTTTGAAGAAGAGCGCTGGCTACGCCACGAATAAGTTTATTGACTGGTTAAGGTGAATTACTTCATTTCGATGGGTCTAGGAGGCAGTTGATCCATGAATGAAATGACACTTTCTTCAATTGAACGGCGGCAGCTGCGAAAGCGCCATTTCCAACTTTTGTAGGGGTCCTTTATTTCAGTGTAGCCGCCAAATGTCCCGAGTTGAAGGATTTTACCATCTGCATTTTCATACTTCGAGTTCAACTGAGATGCATGTTCAATCGTCATTACCAATATGTAATCACTCCATTGGATGTCATCTTCTGTGATTCCAGAGCATCGATGATGAGAAATATCAATACCAATTTCGTTCATGACACTAATGGCATGATCGGCTGGTGGATAACTTTTTAACCCAAGAGTTCCACCAGATCGCACATCTACTCGCCAGTGTCTTTTTTTGGCGTAATCCACGGCGAGCCAGTGGGCCATTGGTGAACGGCAAATATTTGCCGTACAGACAAAGAGAAGATGATGGGGTGGTTGGGGGTTGGTATCCATGTCGACAGAATATCAAGAGGGCGTTATGCCTTGTTCTGAACCTCTATTTAAGGTCACATATTAACTGATAAGGAAGTATTATGTCGAATCCAGTGGCAACTTTTGAAACCTCTATGGGAACGTTCAAAGCCGAAATCTACGAAGATCAAATGCCTATCACAGCAGGTAATTTTTTGAAGCTCGCTGAGAGTGGTTTTTACAATGGTCTTCACTTCCACCGAGTCATTCCGAACTTTATGATCCAGTTTGGGTGTCCAGAATCCAAAGATCCGCACAGTCCTCGTTGTGGTACTGGTGGGCCTGGTTATGCCATCCCTGATGAACACACAGCTCGACTTTCAAATGAAGTAGGAACCCTTTCAATGGCCAACTCTGGTCCGAACAGCGGTGGATCTCAATTTTTCATTAACACCAAGCACAATGCCTATCTGGATTGGTTTGATGGTCGCACACCATCAGCACACCCTGTCTTTGGGAAAATCACTGATGGCATGAATGTGGTTGTGAACATTAGCGGTGTTGCACGCAACCGTCGTGATTGTCCGAATGACCCCGTTGAAATGCTGTCAGTGACAGTTGAACGGTCCTAAACTTCACGGCAACAAAAATCAACAACACCGCTCAGATTTGAGCGGTGTTTTTGGTTAGTCAGCTGGCTTTGTCTAGTTATTACAGGACGCTGGAATCTCGTAAGTCACATAAACAGTTGAGCCGTTTTCTGGGATTGAATCCCCATGGAAGATAAGGGCATTGTCCCTTGCATCGTAAGTCCAGCCATTGAATAAATCTTGTGGAACGACTTGTCCGTCAACGGTGACAGTGATGGATGACATTGAAGTTGGCTCTTGCTCAAGTGGAAATCGAACCACAAGTCCGGCTGCAGCAAGTGCGACTTCTTGCATTGCTATATTGAAGTTGTCCGTACAGATGTCAATGATGAATCCGCCTGTTTGATAAGCTGCGTCGATGTACTTGGTGCCTTCTAATCGATCGCAACTGACATTGAGATCACTGACAGTGCCAACAAAACCAGAAAATCGAACCAAGTCAGGGGACGATTTCAAACCATTGAGAAAGCTTACAAAGTCATTCGTGTTGATGGAGCTTGCATCATCCTCGTCTGAAACAACAATCACTGACAATGCAGCATTGTTTCTAAGAAATCCCGCATTCGTACTATTAATGAGAGGTGATGACAGTGCTGCTTTTGTGGCTTCTAAGCCCTTTTCATTGGCCGAGCCTTGTGCTCCTGCATTGACCGCTGAAAGAAAGAGAGATTCTGCTTGAGATTCGGACATTGATGCATCGATCATTTGTCCTTGTATTTTACCTGACTGGTCAGGATTGACCATGTCAGTGGTAACTGCTGCCATCTGATAATCCAGGTTTAAGGCAAGAAACTCACCAATAAAAGACTCAAAGTTAGTGCGTACATTGTCAATCGCATTTGACATTGACTCTGAATTGTCGACGACCCAGAGTACATCAAGGATGGGATCGTAGGATTGTTGAAAGCTCTCTTCGTAGAGTGCGCCTGATGCGCCTTGGCCCAAAACATTTACAACGGCTTGTGGCTCATCTGGATCGTTGCTTTCAACGATGAGGTCAAGATCGTAAGGGAACAGAAGGGTGGGGGTGAAGTTAATGGTAAAGGTGATGCTTTCATCAAACTCGAGGCTGGTGGCCTGGCCATTGTGGAAAAAGGCAGTATCACCGTCACCTTGGAGAGTAATGCTGCTGATGTCAAGGGTTTCAAGTCCACGGTTGGTCACAGTGACTTCGATAGGGTCTGCTGGACAATCTCTGAGAACATAGCCAAAGTCAACTGGGTTTGGAGTAATGAAGATATCGGGCGTCTCTGTGGGTTCAATTGGAACGCTTGTATCGATGGGGTCTGTATCCGCTTGCGGTTTGTCATTACGGTAAACATCGTATTCTGTGCATGAAAGTGCGCTTAGGAGGATTATCATATGAAATGCCCGTTGTTGGTAAATGATAGTAGTGAAAGAAAACTGGTCAATAATTAAAGTATTATTTCGACTTTTTAAATTCTGACAGGTATTTGTTGCGCAATTGACATCTTTACTTTTGGTCAATTGCTGCACAACCGACCGCATATAATTCGCAGTCCAATCAGTCGCAAGGGTTCGATTTGTGCTATTCTGATTGGGCTATACACATTGTTGAGGAATATCATGTCCAATGTTTCGCTGTCCAAGTTAACCCCAGAAGAGCGACGAGCCCTCGTAGAAACCGTTGCAGAGCGGGTGCGTCAAACCCTTCAACTCCAATCTGTTCCACCTGCATCTGAGATCAGAGGAACATGGAATGAAGAAGGACAGTTGAGGAATGTTAACCCCGCTGGAGCGGATCGAATCGGCACTGACGGCACAGTATCATCCAAGAGCACCAAAATTGCGAAGTACATCGACCATACCCTGTTGAAGCCCACCGCAACCCGTGCCGATATCCTCAAAGTGTGTGAGGAGGCACGAACCCATGGATTTGCAAGTGTGTGCATCAATACCTCTTGGTTGCGGATTGCGGCTAAGGCACTGGCAGGAAGTACGGTAAAGCCTATTGCCGTTGTGGGTTTTCCGCTCGGGGCAATGGTTACTGCAGCCAAAGCGGCTGAAACCCGCGAGGCCATCTCAGCTGGTGCCAAAGAAATTGACATGGTCATAAACATTGGAGCTTTAAAAGGCGGTGATCACAATCTGGTGTATTCAGATATACAGGCGGTGGTTGATGCTGCTCAAGGTCATCCGGTAAAGGTCATTCTTGAAACGAGTATGCTCAATCGAGCGGAAAAAATAGCAGGCTGTGCCATTTCAAAAGCGGCTGGAGCGCACTTTGTAAAGACATCGACAGGCTTTGGTGGAGGGGGTGCAACTGTTGAAGATGTCGAGTTGATGCGCGCTGTCGTGGGACCCGAAATGGGTGTTAAGGCTTCTGGTGGCGTACGGAGTGCTGAAGATCTCCAAAAGATGGTCTCTGCAGGTGCCACTCGGGTTGGGGCTTCAGCAAGTGTTGCCATTGTCAGTGGTCAAACTGGTCAATCTGGGTATTAGTCGGTTTAAGATGCTTTCCATTCCAGATTTGCTCGCTCAAAAACGCGATGGGGTCGAATTATGCAGCGATTCTATCTCCTACTGGGTGAATGCGGTTGTATCTGGTGAGTCTTCCCGCGCCCAGTCTGCGGCCTTTCTTGCATTTGTCTATCAAAACGGGATGACGGACGCCGAAACGGTGGCCTTAACGATGGCTATGGCAAACTCAGGTCAGCGGTTTGAATGGACCATGGACAAGTCTATTTGCGATAAGCACTCTACCGGTGGTGTAGGTGATAAAGTCTCACTCGTATTGGCGCCGCTTTGGGCCGAACTTAGTTCAGCGGTTCCCATGATAAGCGGGCGAGGACTGGGGCATACAGGTGGAACTTTAGATAAACTGGAGTCGATCGTTGGCTTTCGAACTGACATTCCGATTACACGGTTGAGAACCATTCTTGACGAAGTGAATTGTTTCATCTGTGGTCAAACAGATGACTTGGCACCAGCCGATCGCATTCTCTATGCA
>JAYYJC010000172.1:0-5436 GCA_036146655.1 Myxococcota bacterium
TTTGTAGCCTCAAACGGCGCCTGCCCAGAAGACAAGGGGTTTGCAATTAAGGGATGGACAGCTGTTCGATTTGAAAATGTTGACATCCTAACAGAAGGTAAAGTCGGCATGGCAATGGGCAACTACTTCTTCACCACCCCAGAGGGTGATGAAGTTAAAGTAGAATACTCATTTGGATATGTTCTTGATGACGATGGCAATGTACGCATCAATCTGCATCACTCATCAATGCCGTTTGCAGGTTAAAGCGACAGCCGACTCTAAAATAAACTTAAAAACATAAAGAAGAAGACCAAATGGCTTCTTCTTTTTTTGTTTTTGCCTTATTTTCAGAATAGGTTTTAGGAGCCCTCAAGGACAGCATCAAAAGTCCAAGGAGCAAGCGCAATCTCTTCTGCACCATCAACGGGTTGTGTTTGGTAGTTGGGTCCAATGCTTACCTCTTGAAAAATAACCCCAAGCAGTTCACCAGACAGTGTATCACCCGCAGAACTGCCAATTTCATCGATGCGAACCACGCCGCCCTCAGAAGGCATAAAATTACGATCACAATCGTAATGATCTCCATGTTCAACACATCCTGTTTGTACCAAAAGACAAGTTCCACATGACGCATAGTCAGTATCAACCTGATCGATGATCAGTTCGCCAGGCGATGAAATCCCACCGAATGATTCGTAAATCTCAATTTTAAGGTGCACATCGCCTTCTATTGCATGAAGGAGCCACATCTGGCCGTTGCCGCCTGTTTGTGTGGACGCATTAATTTCAGTGGGCTCAAAGTAAAAATCTCCACCGTAATCAACCTCATTGTCGTCATCAGACGGCTCACAAGTACTGCCGTCCGCAGAAAGGGAATAGCCCGAGTCACAATGGCAGTGATTACCATGCAATTCACCGTTGCCACCACACACAGCGTCTTCTTTCTCGGCTTCTTCGGCACAACCTAGAAAAAAAATCATGCCTAGAAAGAGTGGGCCAGTCATATTGTTTTTGGATTTCATTATTTTCCGTTCATTTGTTAAGAAAGATTAAGCTTCTATCTCTTCTTCTGTTTCTTCAAAGTAAGCACTCCAGTTGTCAAATGGGTCTGAGAGTTGCTTCAAATACTCTTTTCCTTTTGACACTTCTTCATCAGTAACGAGACATTTTTCAAGTGCAGCATGAATGTCATCCAAGGCTTCTGGTTTACCGATGAAAATGAGCCGTTGAAAGCGATCACCAAATTCAGGATGCCAATTAGACTGAATATAAGCTTGAGTTTCTTCATCTTCTGGCCACTCTGACTTAGGCATGCTTGACCACCAAAAACCTGCCGGGTGATACTCTCGAACGGCACCTGCAATGGCCATCTCGGCCATAAATTCACCCTGAGTTGGAATCCAAAAGTACCCTTTTGCTCGATAGAGGCCGGGGAACTCAGTGTTTAAGAAGTCACTGAAGCGGGTGGGATGAAATGGCTTTCTTGACTCAAACGAAAATGACGACACACCGTATTCATCAATCTCAGAGCTTTCATCACCCCGCATGACTTTCAACCAACCAGGTGCATCTTGTGCCCGTTCAAAATCGAAGCGATTGGTGTCGATGATTTCTTTCAGCTCAATATTGCACCGCGAAGACTCAATTATTTTGGCGTCACGGTTGAGCGATCGTATGATGCCTTTCAGACTTTTCAAATCTTCAATGCTCACCAAATCTGTTTTATTGAGCAGAATGACATCTGCAAACTCAACCTGCTCAATCAGTAAGTGTGAGATGGAACGCTCATCATCTTCACCAAGTTCAAGTGATCTGTCTTTCAAATCTTCAGTACTTTGATAATCCTTGAGAAAGTTAAAGGCGTCTACAACAGTCACCATTGTGTCCAACTTGGCGACTTTTGACAGCGATATGCCATTTTCATCTTCAAAAGTAAAAGTTTCGGCTACGGGTAAGGGCTCTGAAATACCGGTTGATTCGATGACTAGGTAATCAAACTTATTTTGTAGGGCAAGACCTTCAATTTCTTCAAGTAAGTCTTCACGCAAGGTGCAACAAATACAACCGTTGCTCATTTCAACCAACTTCTCTTCCGTTCTTGACAATGCGGCTTCGGAGTTCTTTACCATCTCCGCATCGATGTTAATTTCACTCATGTCATTAACAATCACAGCAATCTTCTTACCTTCACGGTTGTGAAGAATGTGGTTTAGAAGTGTGGTCTTACCGGCGCCTAAGAAACCAGATAGAACTGTTACAGGAAGCCGATTGGACAGTTGTTCGGTTTGCATTTGTTCTCCTTTCGAGACTTTAATGTTGCGTATTAGCATCAAATATCTAATAATGCAAGCTGCTTGCATTAACAGAACGGGTACGATATGTTCAACACCTTACAGGAGAAGGAATGACTGTAAATGAAGAAAGTACGCTTGATACAAATACGATTTCGGAAGTTCTCATTAACCAGCGTGGGGACATCCCTAAAATTAGAAAGTATTTAAGTCACACAATTCACACAATCAATTCACTCAAGTATGTCATCGATGACGGATTTGCCCCAGAAGAAGCTTTTGAGATACTTGATGAAGACTTACCAAACGGTCCATCTGTTTCGGACAAAAACGCCTTCATCGATGACATCGTTCATCAAATCTCATACTTCAATTCTATCAAGAAAAATAGTTCAATGAAGGTTCAACTGTTGGTCGTCAACACCAATAAGTGCCGCCTATTTCATGAAGACTTCTACCGTCAGAGACTTCTATGCACCTATATGGGGCCAGGGACCGAGTGGTTGGATCACAACAATGTCAACCGCAATGCACTGGGCAAAGGATGTAATGACAAGATTGTAAAAAACATGTCGCTCATCAACCGCGCAAATACCTTCGATGTCATTTTACTCAAGGGCGCAAATTACAGTGAAGATACCCAAGGAATCGTTCACCGTTCGCCACCAATCGAACACGAACGCTCGATTCGTGTCCTGCTGAAAATCGACGAATAGAAGACTTTCTACTCCGTTCCGCAATCGGAAATGGGTTGAGTCACATAAAAATCGTCGGAAGAATTGTCAGTGTCAATCCATATGTCATTTTCAACTTTTCTTCGAACGGACTCTCCGGTGTAAGTTCCAGACACATACTGAAATCCACTGTCAATGTCTGGGTGCAGCCTTTTAAAGTCACCACTGTTTTCGTCCATCAGCGCTTCCATGGTATCCAATGTGTATTCAGAAGGCGTTACCCAAAGGTCTGAGCCTCTAACTCTTTCCACCACGCCCGCTTCGATGGCAGCGGGCTCAATGATGACAATTGTTGGTCCAAATACAGTCACCAGCCAGTCGTACCCAGCGGTATAGTGTATAGATTCTAGATTTTCGACAATGGGATCATCCAAATCTTGACCACTTTGTTCCACATAGGTCTCAAAATGCGCATCCAAATGTGAATAAGGAGAATAAGGCGTGTGATCAGCGGCATCTTGGGCAATTTTGAGACAACCGCCTGGTGGCAAGTACCGAAAAGGCGTGTCAACAGGAATCCGCCACATGTTTTCAAAATAGGGTTGACTGCCGTATTCTGCCAACGAGTTGGGGCCATAGCCGGCGTTGATTTCTCCAGCCAGACCAAAAATATCACCAATGCCCACACCACCAATGTCAATACTGTACTCATCACTGGTATTTCGGAGCTGAATGAACTGATCTGAGTAATACCGGTCGATGCCTGCAGTTGGAACACTTCCTGAATAATAGACCTCTTCTATCTTGAGGAACCCAAATGGCGCTTGAACTTCACTTTCATCAGACAATTCGTCTTTCTGCTGGTTTTGTTCACTGCAAGCCAACAAGAATGAAAAGAACAGCATTTGGCCTCCGAGGACTAGAAATATCAAAGGCCATACCTAATGGGCCAGGGCCCCATATGCAAACCAATTGCAATTACAGACATTGAACTCAAATCCCGTGACGAGTGGTCCCTCGAACTATTTATACACGGGCATCCTTAGAAAAATACGGCATGTCAATGGGGGCCAACGGTGTGTTGCCTGCTATCATATCGGCAGCTTTCTCAGCGATCATCAAAACTGGTGCATAAATATTTCCGTTTGTCACGGTTGGCATGACAGAAGCGTCCACTACCCTGAGCCCTTCAAGACCATGAACTTTCAATTCAGGGTCAGTCACAGCCATTGAATGAAGGCCCATCTTGCATGTACAACTCGGGTGATAGGCACTTTCTAGCTCATCATGTACAAACTGAAGTATTTCTTCGTCGGTTTGGACAGATGGCCCTGGCGCAAGTTCTTCCCCCCTAAACGGAGACAAGGCATCTTGTCCTAAAATTCGACGGGTACATCGAATGGCTTCCACCCATTCTTTGCGATCTTGTTCAGTGGAGAGGTAATTAAAAACAATCTCTGGATGCCTGGTCGGGTCCGCAGACACAATCCGAACATGACCACGCACATCGCTTCGCACGGGTCCAACATGAACCTGAAAACCGTGCCCCTTGAGCGCACTTGTGCCATTGTAACGAATGGCAATTGGTAAGAAATGATACTGAAGATTTGGATAATCCACCTGGTCATTGCTGCGGATAAACCCCCCTGCCTCAAAATGATTGCTGGCCCCTATTCCACTTCTACCAAAGAGCCACTGCAGACCAATCCAAGGCTGACGCCACCATTTCAATGCCGGATAGAGACTGACGGGTTGCGTGCAGGCATACTGAACATAAACCTCTGCGTGATCTTCCAATGACTCACCAACACCATGAAGTTCATGCACCACTTCAATTCCCAATGGCTCAAGCAGTTCTGGATTTCCAACACCTGACAGTTGGAGGAGTTGTGGAGAATTAATTGCGCCACCACAGCAGATGACTTCATTGGCAAGAATCACCTTTACCTGCCCTCTTTCAAGGACTTCAACCCCAATGGCACGCTGACCTTCAAAGACGATTCTGCGTACCAACACATTGCACCGCACTGTTAAGTTTTTGCGACTCATGACTGGATGAAGGTATGCACGAGCAGCATTGTACCGACGGCCTCTAAATGTGGTCCGGTCAAACTTCCCAAAGCCTTCCTGTTGATACCCATTGACATCATCCGTCAATGGGTAGCCCGCTTGTTCAGCGGCCTTGAAGAAAGCATCAAAAAGAGGATTGTCACACTTTGGTGTTTTGAGGTACAAAGGCCCATTGTCGCCACGGTAATCATCGCCCCCAATCAATCGATTTTCAAGCCGCTTGAAATACGGCAGAACATGCGCATAACTCCAGTCTTCCAGACCGGGCTCCTTTGCCCAGTTGTCATAGTCCATGGGGTTTCCACGGATGAAGATCATTCCGTTAATCGAACTTGATCCACCCAAAACCTTACCACGAGGCTGATAGACTCGTCGGCCGCTCAATTCAGGTTCTGGCCCTGATTCATACCACCAGTTGT
>JAYYJC010000173.1:0-5961 GCA_036146655.1 Myxococcota bacterium
CAAAATCAATGTCCCTACATCTGCCAAGGCCTTCGCACCTTGGACAAGCACCCAATCGAGTATTAAACGAGAAATGACGCGGTGTAAGTGCCTGGGGCAGCAGTGCACCATGTTCCGTGCAACGCAGTTCTTTGTAAAATGTTTTTTTGATTTTACCATCTGATTTGCTGATAAACTGAGCCATGCCACCGGACAGATCATAGGCAGATTGTATGGCTTGACTGAGACGAGGAACGGACATACGGCTGGGTCTACCTCTGTCCATGATAAGGATTGGATCTACGAGCAACTCCTCGGAGTCATCCAGCTTATGGTCGCCATTTTGATAAATTCGAATAAGTCCCTGCTGAATGTATATTCCTGCACGCTTTTCACCCTGAATGGGTGCAACGATCCATCCTGTGTCAGATTGTGCTTTAAGAGACTGTGCCGCATCATAAGCGGTAAATGCTTGCAGTGGTTTGGCACATTTGGGACAATGAGGTTTGGAAATACTGGCGTAAAGTATCCGCAAGTAATCATGCAACTCTGAAGTGGTTGCAACTGTTGACCGCGGTGTTTGACCTCGGTTTTGTTGTTCAATTGCAATTGCGGGTGCGAGTCCGGTCGCTGTTCGCATGGGTGGCTTTTGCATGCGACCTAAAAATCTTCTTGCATAGGTAGACAGTGACTCGATGTATCGTCGCTGCCCTTCCGCAAACAAAGTATGAAATGCGAGGCTGCTCTTTCCTGAACCGGATGGTCCAGTAATCACATTTAACTTTCCTTGTTTAAACTGAACATCAATGGATCTTAAGCTGTGAGTAGACACCGACTTCAATAGGATGTCAGGGTGTTTTGCTCTTTTGGCACGGTACGGCTGTTCGATGGCTTTTAACAAT
Organism: Myxococcota bacterium; assembly: GCA_036146655.1. Classification (GTDB taxonomy): domain Bacteria; phylum Myxococcota_A; class UBA796; order UBA796; family UBA796; genus JAYYJC01. The sequence continues at coordinate 882 of JAYYJC010000173.1, forward strand.
TGCTGCTGTTCTTGATGTTCAAAATGTGCTTTGATTGCTTGACCGGTTGCTGTGTGCAATGTTGAAATTTGTTCAGGACTTCCTTCACCACAAATCTGGCCCCCCCGTGGTCCACCTTCAGGACCAACATCGATGATCCAGTCCGCCATACGAATAAAGTCCATGTCATGTTCGACGACAATGACCGAGTTACCTGTTTCAACCAATCGATTGAGAACACTAATAAGTCTTGCGACATCCGACATGTGTAAACCAGTCGAGGGCTCATCAAGAACATAAAGCGTTTGGCCAGTGTTTGGTCTGTGTAGCTCAGATGCAAGTTTAATACGCTGTGCTTCACCTCCAGAGAGCGTCGTCGCGGGTTGGCCAAGTTTGACATAGCCCATTCCCACCTCTTGGAGACAGGTCAGAATGCGTTTGATTTTTCGTTGGTTTGAGAAGAATTCGACCGCTTCATTAATGGTCATGTCTAAGATTTGGTGGATATTTTTTTTTCGGTAAGTGATTTCAAGTGTGTCCGCTGAGAATCTTTTGCCTTCGCACACTTCACAAGTGATGGCAACATTTGAGAGAAACTGCATCTCGATTATATTTTCACCGGCGCCTTCACAGGCTTCGCAGCGGCCTCCACCTCTTTCTGCAGAGACATTGAATGAAAATCGGGACTTGGTGTAGCCTCGAATTTTAGATTCTGTCGACTGAGACAACAGCTCACGGATGTGGGTCAGTAAACCTGTGTAAGTGGCAGTATTGGATCTTGGATTTCGTCCAATTGGATTTTGATCGATGATTAATAATTTATCGATGTTTGACCATCCATCCAGTTTGCACGGCAATGTTCCCACAGCATCACCAGACAACAGTGCTTGAAGTGTAGGCACAAGGCTTTGTTGGATTAAGGACGACTTTCCAGAACCAGAAACACCAGTAACAACCACAAACCGTTGAAGGGGTATTTTCACCGTTACACCATTGAGGTTGTTGGTAAAGACATCACTCATTGAGAGATGGTTCTCACTGACGGGGCGTCGCTCTTTCGGACGCTCTAGACCCAATTCTCCACGGCAATACTGAGCGCTCATGGCAGTGGATTTGAAAAATGCATTTCGTGGGCCTGCTTCCACAATCTGACCACCATTGACACCAGCGGCTGGGCCGACTTCGATGAGGTAGTCCGCTCTCCTCATCATCAAAGGATCATGCTCAACAATGAGCAATGAGTTGCCTTTATTCTTGAGTTCATGAAGTACATCGATAAGGCGGTTGTGGTCACGATAGTGAAGACCAATTGACGGTTCATCTAAAACATACGTGACCCCTTGTAAGCCACTTCCAACTTGTGCAGCCAGTCGAATGCGCTGTGACTCTCCACCTGACAAAGTGGCTGCGCTTCGATTAAGGCTCAAATAGTCCAATCCAACGGACATTAAAAATTGAACCTTTGATTTTAACTCTCTGATGATGGGTTCACCAACCAACTGATGTTCATCCTTCAGTTGTAATTGAGAAAAGAAGCCGTGTATTTCTTGGACGCTGGCTTCCCCAAAATCGTCGATGTGCTTGTCATAGGCCTGGACTGCGCGTGCCACTGGATTTAACCGTGTGCCTTGACACGCAGAGCAGGTATGCTTTTGCCGATAGGGTAGAAAACCTTTGAACCGAGTATGGTGCCACACACGCTCCAACAGTGGCATAATCCCATCCCATGTGCGTGTCGTGATTCTGTTTCCTTCGGAACTTGCATGTGTCGTACGGTAGGTAATTGGTGCACCGTAGAGCAGTTGATGTTGCTGTTCTTCAGTTAGCTTGTTCCATTTAAGGCTTTTTCGGATGTGGAGCTTTTTGAGAATCGTTGCAAATGCCGCTTCATCCAGGCTGGTAAATGGAATTCTTCCCCGTTCACCAAAGGGTGCAAAGCATTGATCCACTCTTTTATCAGGAAGAATAATGCGGTTGACATCAAATCCATCAAGGTATCCAAGGCCATTGCATCTGGTGCACATTCCTTGAGGGGCATTGAACGAGAACAATCTTGGTTCAAGTTCAGGAGCTGAAAAATGATGCTCAAGGCAACTTCGTTTGGCAGATAATAGCTGGTATTTGTCACCGATAATGACACTGAGGCTATAATCCGCCTTTGCGATCGCTGTTTCAACAGCTTGGATGAGTCGTGAACGATTTTTTGCTTGTATCTTGGTGCGATCAATGATGAGTTCAATGTCGTGCTTTTCGTACCGTGCAAGTGTAATGTCTTGGTCGAGTTTCTGAATCTCTCCATTTATTCTAGCTCGGACAAATCCGTCACGGTAAGCCTCAATCAACAATTTACGATACTCACCCTTACGTGCCATAACAACAGGGGCCATGATAATAATCTTTTGTTCAGAGTGCTGTTCGAGCCATTGATTTACCAAATCTTCTGGCGATAACGCATGAAGTGCTTTGTCACAAACAGGACAATGGGGTGTACCAAGTCGAGCAAAAAACAAACGAATGTGTGCATTCAGTTCAGTGATGGTTCCCACAGTTGATCTTGGGTTGCGATTGACTGTTTTTTGATCAATGCTGAGTGTCGGCGACAATCCATCGATGTGTTTGACATCTGGCCGGTGCATTTGTCCCAGAAATTGCCGCGCATAACTTGAAAGGGAGTCTAAAAAACGATGCTGTCCTTCTTGGTAAATCGTATTGTGGGCAAGACTAGACTTGCCTGATCCTGATACGCCAGTGATCACCACCAACTGATCCCTCGGGATTTTAATGGATATATTTTTTAAATTATGCTCATTGGCGCCAGTGATTTTGATGTGTTTAGCCATGAGGAGGCTGTAGCCCAAATCGATTAATTTGCCATCATCAAATTCTTTTTATTTTTTTAATTTGGATAATATTTTTTTGTGATCTATAATTTTTTTGTGGGTAGCATTTCGCTTCTCTTCTAGCAACAACCTTTACAGGAGATCTTCTTCCGAACGCCGCTTTTGAGCGGTCAAACAGTTTGATGTTTGTTCGAATGTGTTCATAGTATGCCGTTATGCTTCTTCAAGCGCTGGGTCAAACCAGAACCAACGACAATCCCAATTTGTGCACATGAATGACAAAAAAAATGTCGGCCTGTCATACCGTTCTGTACAAAGTTGTTCGCCAATCATGAAGTAGTTGTTAAATCTAGGAGCGCAGTCATAGACTGCGCTCCTTCACCTTTAGGCGTATGGACACACTTCTTACACATCAAGGACCTACAAATGGCTCAAAATAGACGTGTATTTTTAAAATCACTGGCCACAGTTGCTGCAACTTCCAGCTTGTCATGTCAAACAAACACCAAATCACAAGACACAGGAACATTTGAAGCCACACCTCTTCGACCTCCAGAACCTGAAATATGGTCACCAGCTGGCGAAGAAGATGACGAATTATTTCCATTGGGTGTTCAAGTGGGGGATGTCAGTGAAGATTCAGCAATTGTCTCAGTTCAATCGAATGCCTCTGTTATTGAAATCAGGTTGATGATTGCAGAAGATGATGTTTGGGCGCCTTTTAAATCGCTCTTAGATGTTCAGGTTATTGGTGGTTTCGCACAGGTCGTCTTAAGTGAACTGCCTCCGGATGTCGCCTTTTGTGTTGCTGCATTTGCCCCGCAAACCACTGGTCGATCGTCCGTGACCCGGTTTAGAACAGCCATCAACTCAGATGGCTGGCGAGTATTTCAATTTGGTGTCACATCCTGCTTGGGTGGCAATCTACCGTGGCCCAATCTTTCTGCAGTTGCTGAATACCATTTGGATTTTTTCGCATTTCTTGGGGACAGTGTCTATGCAGATGGCTCTGTGAGCGCTGAGCAATACTGGGCCAACTGGCAACGCACGCTTTCCCAACAAGGGATGCGAGATCTAACAAGTTCTACGAGTGTTGTTGCCACGTGGGATGATCACGAAGTTGACAACAACTGGTCTTGGAACAGCACCAGCCAAATCAATGATAAGTATGCCAACGGCTTGGCGATGTTTCGCCGTGCCTTTCCACAACAATATGGAAGCCAGGGCAGTGGCCTTTGGCGAAAGATAAGTTGGGGCGCTGTGGCCGATGTATTTGTATTAGATTGTCGAGGTGAACGCCAAAGTGGTCAATACATCTCTGATGAACAACTTCTTTGGCTCATTGAAGGACTGACAGAGTCCACTGCGCGCTTTAAGTTCATACTGAACTCCGTACCGATAATTGACTATACCAATTTACTTGGTGGTAATGAAGCCGATGACCGTTGGCAAGGGTATCCTGAGCAGCGTTCTCAATTGCTAGGTCACATTGAAAATAATGGAAGTGAAGGGGTGCTTTTTTTGTCTGGTGACTTTCATTTTGCGCAGCACGCCCGAGTTTCGCCACCAGGAGAAGTTGGCGATACGCTCTTTGAAGTGCTTTGTGGTCCGGGGGGGTCCTTTTTAAATCCAATCGGTGATCTGGCGGTTGAGACCGAACAGTTTTTATGGTCGATGTCTGCTTGGAACAGTGCTGTGATTACTGCAGATCCAGGAACAGGCGAAGTTCATGTGGCTTTCATTGGTGATGATGGAGGTTCATTACACGAACTGTCGATGATGTTGTAAAGCGAGATAAGTTTCTTTTTGATTTCCCTTCTTCCGATTTGTTCTGTATGTATTTAGTTGGGGTGGGTTTTGTTCTTCTTATTGTCATGCATCATCAACGGTGATTTGTACCATGAACGGGCAGAGGTGCTCCAAGATTATGATGGCGATGGATTTTCAATACAAGACGGTGATTGTAACGATGACAATCCCGCCATCAAACCCACTGCAATTGAGGTTTGTGATTGGCTAGACAACGACTGTAACGGGACAGTAGATGATCTTTTAGATTTTCCTCTTTGGTTCATGGATAATGATGAAGATGGGTTTGGTGATACAAATGAAGTCATTGAAGTATGTTTCCCAGAGGCCATTGTTGTAGATGTTGCAGGTGATTGCGATGATGGAGACTCAAGTGTTTATCCGGGAATGATAGAATCCTGGGAGAACGCATTTGTAGACAATGATTGCGACAATGAACAGGATGAACGAAC
>JAYYJC010000174.1:0-6153 GCA_036146655.1 Myxococcota bacterium
ATCAATCACTTCGAGATGCACGCTTGCCGAGTGGTGTGCTTGTCGTTGTCGTTGCCCGAGATGATGAGATAATTTTACCCTCCGGTGATACCGTTATTTCTGCTGGAGATCGAGTGACCATTTTAGGTCAACAACGGGATCTATTGTTGTTTGCGCGCAACCAACTTCTCAATCCTCGTCGAACCCGTCCTGAGCAAAGAGCCACAATTGTGGGTGGCGGTGAAGCAGGCCGGCTTGTGGCGCTTGGTTTGCTTAACCGTGGTTGGGCAGTCGATATCTTAGAAAAGTCATCAGACACCATCGAAAAACTTGACCTTCCGGAGGACATTGTCGTCCGTCGAGCTGATGGGACAGAAATGCAGTCGTTCGAGATCAATGATGTGGCTTCTTCTTCTTTACTCGTTGCGGTCACATCTTCAGATGAAACCAATCTTTTGGTGTCCTTGCTTGCTCAGTATGTGGGTATTGATCGTATCATCACTCGAGCAGATCGATTGTCTAACGAACGAATGTTTGAGCGCCTTGGCGTTGATGTCGTTCGTTCAGCTAGAGGCGCTGCCATTCGGCGAGTGGTCAGAGAAATAACCGGGCACGATGAAGTCAAGGCTGAACTTGAACATGGTGCCCTTCAAATGATTGAAGTCAAAGTCCACTCCCAATTTGGTATGATTGGTCTTGCCGACCTACAACGCGAAACAGGCCTTAAAATGGTGGTTGGAGCAATCTCCAGACGAGATCCCGTTACACGGATCAAGAACTGGGTCATTCCAAATGGAAAAACCAAGATTGAAAGCGGAGACACGATGTACATTATTTGTGATCATCTCACCTCCGAAAGCGCACTGGGCTATTTCGGTAGTGCAAGGATTGGAGAATAGCCGATGCGTTTTCGGCTGATCTTTGCCCTGAGTGGCCGCTTGGTTTTGATCTATTGTATTGCGCCACTCTTATTTTGCCTTTTCTCAATCGGCTTTGGATACTGGCAAGAAATGGCTGCTTTTGGTTGGACCATTGTATTGGGCGGTATCCCAGCTTATGTGGCGTCGAAATGGTTTCGGGAGCCTGCTGTGATCCACCGAGCAGAAGCCATGTGTGTGGTGGCTTTGACTTGGTTGAGTGCTGCTGTGATCAGTGGGATCCCTTATTTCGTGGCAGGTCGATTGTCGCCAATAGATGCACTGTTCGAGTCAATGTCCGGATTAACGACAACCGGCGCAACAATACTTACTGATTTTACTCGATTTTCGAAGATGCTTTTTTTCTGGCGAGCCACTACTCAATGGTTTGGTGGATTGGGAGTGATCTCACTCTTCGTCATCATTATGCCCAGATTTGGTATTGCAGGGCGTCAGATACTGTTCACGGAATCATCTTCAGCAGCAGGTGAGGCACTTGATGTAGATGTGAGAGAGCACGCGTCTAAGTTGATTTTGCTCTATATTGGCTTAACCATGATCTGTGCATTTGGTTTGTATGCCACTCAAATGAGTATATTTGACTCTGCCGCACATGCTTTGACGACTTTGTCTGCGGGGGGATTTTCACCCAATGGGGCTTCTATTTCAGGCTATGCTAACCCAAGTGCAGAATGGGTCTTGATTGTCTTCATGATACTTGCAGGGGCTTCTTTCCCATTACAGTATAAAGTCATGACTGGGTTTCGGAATGGCGCCTGGCGTGAGCTATTTAGCGACCCCGAGTGGCTGGTATACTTGGGGGTAGCCATATTTGGTGGATTGAGTGTCGGCATTTTGTACAACAATGTCTTGACTGAGGAATCATTTCGTACGGGGCTGTTTCAATCGGCCTCCCTAATTTCAAGCACGGGATTTGCCTCTCTTGATTACAACGAATGGTCTGATTCAGCCAAAGCGGTTTTGGTTTTGATTATGCTGGTTGGAGGTTGTGCGGGTTCTGCAGCAGGCGGCCCCAAAGTCATCAGGCACATTCTTGCAGCGAAGCATATGGCTCGCGAACTCAAACAATCGTTGATGCCCAACGCTCGATTTAACATCACGCTGAATGGTAAAGTCGTTACCATCTCCCAGGTCAGAGCCATTTTTCTTGTAATCATGCTCTATGGAATTGGCTTTGTCTTGGTTGGGTGTTTATTGGCCTTAACTGGTCAGGAGCTTGTAACGGCCTTTTCTGCTGCATTGGCCTGTCTCGGTAATGTAGGACCTGGTTTTAATTCGATTGGGCCAATGGGTAGTTTTGGTGGGTTGCCTCCCATTGCAAAAATAATTTTGATCGGTGCCATGTGGGTTGGCCGTCTCGAAATTGTGACCCTAATGGCTTTGTTGCATCCACTGGCATGGAGAAGTGCACGGTGGTCTGACCCAGAAGTGGTGCGCCGTCGATTGCCCAAGGTTCGTCAACGCAGGGAACGGTTGAGAACTGGAGCGGTTCTCAATGATGAACAGTCGAATCTTCATGATTCAAACCGCAATGAGTGAATACAGGTCCGTCCCTTTTTTACATCACCCCTGAGGTATCTTGACTGGGTTTGGCTGTTTGTAGGCTTCAATCTGATGACACATCAAAAGTTGGCTATTGCACATACCCGATTTCTCGCATCAATTCTTCTGTTTGAAATCGAGTTAATCCCGTATCGTCAATAAATTCTTTCTTTGGCGGCGGCGGTGGATCAGGCCATAAAAAGTAGGCGCCACCTACACAGAGTATAAGCCCAAACACGATGCCGTTCTTTTTTGTCATGGATGCCTTCAAGTGCTTAAGATTCAATTATATAAATCACACAGTTATCTATCCATAACTTGTTTTTTTTGTGGAATGTATGGACAATCAACACACACCCATTGACATTGACTGGGCAACACAACAAGTGGTTGGACTTGAGCGCCGTCTCGAAGCTCTACCCGAACAAGCCATGCAACAGGCCATGTTAAATGAGCTCGTAGACACTTATGAGTCTGCGGAGTTGGTCACAGTACTTTATGTGTTGCACAACCGTGCGCATCATGGGAATGCCCGTGCACGGTTGGCCTTACAAGTTATGGCGCTCGACCCAGGTGTTTTGGTTCTGCTCCCGTATGAACGACTCCGAGAGTCTTATCAGCTTGCTCATGAATGGGGTTGGCCACAAGTGGCTGGCTTATTTCTCAGTGAGCCAATCCGTCGACCCCCCAATATTGATGAAGCCTTTACCGGCAACGAACATTATGATCTGCCACTTGGCGTTCGCCGTCAGGCGGCTCGCAGTTCCGATCGGCTGATATTAGATCGGTTGCTTCACGACCGCAATCACCGTGTGGTGGCATTGTTGTTGGACAATCCACATATAATCGAGCGAGATGTCATTGCAATGTCAGCAAGACGGCCAACTCGACCAGAGGTACTTGAAGTGATTGCTGCACATCGCAAATGGGCGGTGCGTTACCGTGTGCGAAAGGCGCTTGCGTTTAACCCCTACACGCCGAATACAGTGGCACGCCAATTGGTGACGACCCTGATGGCCAATGACCTCAAAGAACTCATTGATGCAGGGGCGACGCCAACAAAGCTCAAAGACATTGCCCGGCAACAATTGTTGTCTAGACCGCTTCCATCATCTCAGAACTCAACCCATCAGCTTGATGCGACCATTAGCGACAGCGCTTTAAAAGATGAACTCGATGCCATTCATCAATCTTTCTCAGATGAAACTGCGGATAGGTCCTAAACTCTGCTATTCTATTCTCTGAATTCGCATTTTGGAAGGAAACATGGCGTCTCCCCGTCAAATCACACAGGATGATTTTAACCGCCCAAGGCCCATTTATGTTGTTTGGGAAATCACATTGCGATGTGACCATGCATGTGCCCATTGTGGTTCACGGGCTGAACTGGCTCGGCCTGACGAGTTGAGCACAGAAGAAATGTTTGATGTAGTGGATCAATTTGAGCGTTTGGGAACCCGTGAAGTGACCTTGATCGGCGGGGAGGCCTATCTTCGCTCCGATGTCTATGATTTGGTCAAATATATTAGTCAGAAAGGGATATATGTGGCCATTCAAACAGGCGGGTTAGGTCTCACAGAAAGGCGTCTAAAAAAACTAGTTGATGCAGGTTTGAAAGGCATTGGCGTATCAATTGATGGACCTGAGGCCGTACATGACATCCAGCGTGACCGAGTGGGGAGTTGGAAAGCAGGGATGGCTGCCATTCAACGGGCTAAAGCTGCTGGGCTTGTTGTGACAAGCAATACTCAACTAAATCAATTGACCTTACCTCATTTGCGGGAAACTGCGGTCGATTTAGAAGCCGCTGGAGTCCATACTTGGCGTGTTCAGGTCACGGTCCCAATGGGCCGTGCGGCTGATCGGCCTGAATGGCTTCTTCAGCCGTGGCAAATTGTTCCAGCCATGGACGAGTTGGCTGCACTTAAAACAGAGCGATTACAACATGCGCTGGCAGCCGGCCAGAAGCCGGATACCGTCATGAACATCACACTTGGAAACAATGTTGGGTATTATGGTCCCCATGAACACTTGCTTCGGTCAACACCCGGTAAAAAAGCAAAGGTTTGGTATGGCTGTCAGGCAGGCCGATTTACAATGGGCATTGAAAGTGATGGTCGAATAAAAGGGTGCCCTTCACTTCCAACAGCTCCCTACATTGGCGGGAACATTCGTGATTTAACCTTGGAGCAGTTGTGGAACGAAACCCCTGAACTGCGGTTTGTGAGAGACCGTGACACCAGTGAGCTTTGGGGGTTTTGTAAAAGCTGTTATTATGCTGATGTTTGCAGGGGAGGATGCTCGTTTACCAGTCATTGCTTTCTCGGTAAAAGAGGAAACAATCCCATATGCTATTACCGTGTGAGTGAACTTGAAAAACAGGGAATCCGTGAACGGTTTGTCCAAGTAGAAGGGGCCGAAGGGTTACCTTACGACTTTGGTCGTTTTGAGATCGTTGAAGAAGCTGTCCCCGATAACGCCACCAACTAATTCGAACTTACAACTCACTAATCCCAGCGGTAATGCAGGTCTATGGTAAAGGAAGAGGACTTTCGCACCTTGTTGATTGTCAGTTGTGTTCTTTGAAATGTGCGCTGGTTTACGCTGTTGGAAGACGTGAGGTGAAATGAAACAACGCTGGCGGGTGTGCTGAGTCGTTCACGGTTGACCGAGATACTCGATGATAAACTAATTTGAAGAGCGGGCTTGTATGTGTTGTGCCCACCACTGCAATCGCGCACGGATGACCTTTTCGTCTCCATGATCAGTGGGATTGTAAAATTGTTGAGCATTCACCGTATCTGGCCAATAATTTTGCCCAGTAATGAAGTGTGGGAAGTCATGAGGATATTGATAGCCCACTGGGGGATTTCCGATGTGTATTGGAACGGGTTGAGGCCCAGTCTTTCGAACAAAATCAATGGCGTCATTGATTCCAAGATAAGCGGCATTAGATTTTGGAGCACTGGCAAGAAATGAGCAGCATTGCCCAAGGATGATTCTGACCTCAGGCATGCCAATGGTTTGTGTGGCTTGAAGGGTGCTTGTAGCCAATGGGAGAGCCCTAACATCTGCATTTCCAATGTCCTCAGATGCAAAGATCACCATTCGGCGTGCAATAAACCTTGGATCTTCACCACCCTCCAGCATCCGTGCAAGCCAGTAAAGTGCTGCATCTGGATTAGAACCTCGCATGGATTTTATGAATGCGGAGGTCACATTGTGGTGGGCGTCGCCCTTCGAGTCATGGAGCAGATCTTTATGCTGAATGGCTTCGTGAACCTGCTCGGCATCAATCTCAGTCATTCCCTGCGAAAGGCGTTCAAGTATACTAAGTGCTCTTCTGGCATCGCCACTCGCATACTGGATGATGGCATCAATGCCTGCTTCTGATATCTCGGCTTTGCATCCTTCTGGGTGGGAAAGGGCTCGCTGCAGTGCTGTTTTGAGCTCATCTTCTGTCAAGGACTTTAGTTCAAGAAGCCAACATCGAGATCGAAGTGCTGGGTTCAAAGAGAACGCTGGGTTCTCTGTGGTGGCTCCTACAAGAAGGAACAATCCATTTTCAATGTGGGGCAGTAGGGCGTCTTGCTGGGCTTTGTTCCATCGATGAATTTCATCTACAAATAAAAGACTTCCCACGCCCATTTGTTTTAAATTACCAGCAGATTCAATAATCTTTCTCAACGCTGGT
>JAYYJC010000175.1:0-5272 GCA_036146655.1 Myxococcota bacterium
ATGGGCGCACTTTCTGTATCGACAAAATTAAGCGCAAAAGACAACAGCCTGCGCATGGCCATGCGAAACATTAATGACGCCATCAGCATGGTCACCACGGCTGATTCGGGCATGGGACACATCCAGCAGAATCTCACCCGCATCCGAGAACTGGCCATTCAATCTGCCAATGGCCACCTTGGTGACACCGACCGCACGCTAATTCAAAAGGAAGCAGCCGCTCAGCTTGTGGAGATCGATTCGTTGACCAAAAGCACCCAGTTCAATGGTATTCCCTTGCTCAACAATGACGGTTCTTCGGCCAACTGGAGTCCAGTTGTTCAATACGATCTGTCCAGTTTACCTCCGAGTGCTTATACTCGAAATGGGGCACTGAACGGTCAAGGCGTCACCTCCATTGGAGGACGAAATGCATGGCAACAAACTTCAGATTGGAATCAACTTTGGATCCCCATGCCCGCACTGTCCAAACCTTGTGCCAAAATATCGATAGACATGTATATTCCATCGACACAATCTGCAAGCGGCTCCATCGATACATTTGCAAGACATGTGGGCTACAATGGAACGGCCAACACAGTCTCAGCCGGATTTGGAAACCGACCCGTCGACTATATGGCTGCTTCGGAGTCTGGAAACCAATTTGCCTACCTGACCACCCCCATTCAAGAAGACGCTTGGGTCAATATTACGATTGAGGCCAGCACTGTCAGCGGAGAAGTAAATATCAGTATTGGTGGAACCACCATAGCTCAAAGCACAGCCAGTTTGTTTAATCTCGCCAATGATAAAATCAAACTCCAGTCCAACTCCAACTCATGGCAACCGTCAGGCGTGGCATGGTCAAACCTAGAGGTATCAGAAAGTGACAGTCTGGGGGGTGACGGAATCAAGATTCAGGCGGGTTCCGAAACTGCAGACAACCTCAACACGACAGTCACTGTTGATGTTACCCTCAGTACACTCGACATTTCTACCATCGATTTGACGACGGTTTCGGGCGCTCAAGCCGCATTATCGTCCTTAGAAAGTGCCATGTCCACGCTATCCTCAAGACGAGCTGATATTGGGGCCTCAATGAATCGGCTAATGTCACAACTGGATCAAGTCCAACATGAAGCCACCACAACAACGGAAGCGACCTCCAAAATGGTGGATCTTGATTTTGCAAAAGCTTCGGCAGATTTCGCACAAGAGACAACAAAACTCGACATCAATCTCAAAGCCCAACAACTTCAACACCACATTGCACGAGAAAAACTGACAGGTTTACTGAAATCGCCATTTTGATGGCAGCATTGAGCAGTGTCCGAAACACCCAGTAGATGTTCAACATTAAATCCACAAAGGGCTTCGAACATCATGGTTACAAATGAAACACCTTGTTATCATTTGAACATCAATTCAAACCGCAATGACCATTTAGGAGTAAACATGTCAGACGCCACCGACCTCATTTGGACCTTTTCACAAGAAGTCCCCATTCCCGATGAAGTGAACGAAATCCTTGTGGACGGCGAAGAAGCCATTTGCTCTTACAAAACCATCCGTGACACCGCCACGATTACCAATAAGCGCATCATCATTGCTGACAAACAAGGCATTATGGGCAATAAAATCGAGATTTACACCATTCCTTTTAAGTCAATCAACATGTATTCCACCGAAAACAGTTCTGGATTGTTTGATGTGAACTCTGAGCTCGAGCTGTGGACACGAATGGGCCATCTCAAAATCAACCTTAAGAAAGGCATCGACATTCGTAAAATCGACCGAATCATTGCTCAACACATCTTGTAAGTACTTGCTTTAATCGCAAGACAACACTCCAGAATATTGTGATTGCTTCAGACTGCTCCAAATCTTGACGAGACTCACAGCGTTTGGTCAAGACGAGCTTCTAAGCGTTCAATCTGCCTGTCCACACATCCTGAAATTCCAAAAAAAGGTTGTAATCAGCACTGAATTGATTGAGAATACAAGATTGAAGGAATGAATATGCGAATTTCCACACTCTTATTGTTAATGGCTTGCTCAACCAATCCGAAGCCAGAGGACCCATCAGTGTATGACACGGGTGCGTCATCAGACAATACGGACACCTCAGACACGGACACCTCAGACACGGATACTTCCGACACGGATACAAGCACTGATACCGACACCGACTCCATTGAAGACGGCCGCACAGGCTCGACGGTATGTGCTGCCGGTGGCCATGTACAGGGCAGCTCAGTCAGCGGTTCATTTTGCCTCGGCGCCGTTGACATTAGTCCATCAACACAGTCTACATCTGCGTCATTTCAATGGCAGCCCGGGCCCACCTACACTGTATCCCCTTAAATAAAGGTAATTGAATGCTTTCTCCAATCGCTTTTTTGCTGCTCATACACGAGACACTGGCCATTCCCCATCAGATGAATCATCAAGGTCGCCTACTCGACACGGACGGAAATGGCCTGACGGGGTCCCATGACCTTATCTTTCGATTGTTTGATGAGCCTGAAAACGGCACCGAAATGTGGACCGAAACGCAAACGGTCAACTTTATAAATGGCTACTACTCTGTTCTCCTTGGTGCAGACGAAATCAACAATCCACTTGACGACACCCTATTTGCCAACCCTCCACTGTGGCTTGAACTCAATGTAGATGGCGAGAATCTGGAACCCCGTCATCAAATGTCCACTGTGCCCTATGCTCAAATTGCTGGCGTGGCCGAACGAGTCGATGGGGGGCAAGTCAACGCCACCGAAATCAATGTGGGCGGTCAGCCCGTTGTAAACAATTCAGGTCAATGGGTGGGTCCAGCACCGGATATCGATTTTATGAACCTAAGCAACAGGCCCCAAGGCCTAGATGACGGGGACGACAATACACAGCTCAGCCAAACTGAAGTACTCGATTATGTCAACGGTTCTGCAGTGAACCTTGGCGTTGGTTCACAAAGAGATGGGTCAGACATTCTCACAGGTGGTACATTGGTGGGTGCCCTGCCCTCTGACCTTGCGGACGGCGACAATGACCTCTTGGCTGGATTGGCGTGTGCATTGAATGAACTGATTTCTTGGGATGGCCAACACTGGGTCTGTGTCTCAGACAACACTTTGGGTCTTACGGACATCGCTGACATGTTGAACAATCATTCGGTCGATTTAAATGCCGACACCACCCTAAACGGCATGGAAATTTTGACGGTCGTCGATGATCAAGACACCCTTGCGTCCCTTTCATGTCAGAATGATGGAGAGATAGCCCGGTACGATTTGGTTCTCGAAGAATGGTACTGCGACTCAGATTTAGACACAGACACTGTTCTCAACCAAAGTGAGGTGCTTGCCTATGTCAATGGAGAGGCCCTTAGCCTTGCAACTGGTACACAAGTGAACGGTTCAGATGCCGTGACGGCAGACACATTTAATGGTTACCTGCCCTCAGATTTATCAGACGGAGACAATGATCTACTCGCAGCCACCACCTGTGCACCCGGCGAAATCATTGGGTACAACGGAAACAGTTGGATTTGCGTCTCAGACAACACCCTGAGTGCATCAGACCTTCAGAGTATTCTGACCAACACCCCGATGGATTTAAACACAAATACCACCATTGGTGGAAACACCATTCTCACCACAAGCACAGACTCAGATACGCTCGCCGCACTGAACTGTAGCGGTGGCCAAGTGGCCAAGTTCAACCAATCAAGTAGCCAGTGGGCGTGTGCCGCCGACATCGACACCGATACGAACCTGAGCCAAACGGAGGTGGTCAACCATGTCAATGGACAACAGCTCAACCTCGGCGCAGGCTCACAGGTCAATGGGAATCAAATCTTGACGGATGCAGACCCACTGTCGATCGATTGGTCTGATATCTCAAACCGTCCTGCCGGATTGGACAATGGAGATGACAACACCCAGCGGTCTGAGACTGAGGTCGAAAACTTCATCACCAATGGGTCAATCGACCTCAATGTCAGCACCACCATTGGTGGGGAGACCATTCTCACCACAAGCACAGACTCAGACACACTGGCCGCATTGGGCTGTGCAGATGGACAGGTGGTCAAATTCAATCTGTCTTCCGGACAATGGGCATGTGCCACCGACATCGACACCGATACGAACCTGAGCCAAACGGAAGTGGTCAACCATGTCAATGGACAACAACTCAACCTTGGCGCAGGTTCTCAGGTCAATAACCGGAACATTGTGTCTCAGCCGACCACCTGTAGTGACGGGCAATACCTCACCTTCAATGCATCGACCACCGATTGGGTCTGCAGTAGTGACGCCTATTCCAGTCTGGCCTCACTGTCCGATGTGAGCATCACAACGGCAAGCAACAACAACATCTTAAGGCACGATGGTACCAGCTGGATCAATTCGCCCCAAAGCAGCATTGTCAATCTTGGAAACATCAACCAGCAAAACACCGTATTCGAAGAAACAAACTCCAGCACATCCATCGGACCGTCGCTGGTTTTAAAGCGAAGAAGCACTGCTGGTCTATCTGAATACCTGGGTAGAATACACTTTAAAGGCGATGTCAGCACATCCAGCAACACAGCAAACCAATCCTACGCTCAAATCTATGGATACATTGAAGACCCAGATGTCAATTCTCCAGATGGTCGCCTCGTGTTTGAAACCCAAGAAGGGTCTTCATCGGTCGAACGCATGCGACTGGACTCCAATGGGGTGACCCTTGCCGACACCCTTGATTTGGCCGGAAACACACTCACAGGAACAAACTTTGATTTGAGCAACAATGACCTGGTCGATATTGGAGCCGTCACCAGCTCAGAATGGGATCAGGTTCAAAATATAGGAACCAACAATATTGGCAATGCAGAATGGGGACATGTCGCAAGCCTGGACCAAGACCTATCAACCACCGACAATCCCACATTTGGTGATCTGACCGTGGATACATTGACCGTGAACAACGCAGCTATCGATGCCGACACCCTCGCCATCGGAACAGACGATTACTATGCCCCGCTTGTGCCCGACCGAGACGATCAATACAGCGGCTTTTACAGCCAAACTGATAATGTGTTCACCAACATCGGTGCGAATAACTTCATCGTTTATTTTCGGGTTACCCTTCCCCCCAAGAAGGGCAGCTACAACTTGGTCATCAAAGATGTCCTCTTGGACATTGATGATGCTGATGGGAGCAACTACATTCGGTATGTAAAAATAAAAGGAATGGATATCACTTCAGGCACAAGCACGACCATCAAAACCGAGAGCAAAGGACTTTACAA
>JAYYJC010000176.1:0-3049 GCA_036146655.1 Myxococcota bacterium
AAAAAATTCCCTTTGCTATTTCTCAAAGACGAATTGTTCAAGTTGCAGGCAGTCGATTTTGGCTTGCTGTGCAGCGTTCATCGCATCTTCAGCGGTCCGAACAATTGGATGCTCATGCATGTTGAATGAAGTGTTGATGAGGGCTGGAAAACCTGTCTTTTGCCTGTAATGATGGAGCAATTGGTAAAGCCCGGGGTTGTTTTTGGCACTAACTACCTGAGGTCTTAGAGTGTCATCGACATGAACAATTCCGGGGCACAGACGCACAAGCTCCGGTTTTGCCTTGACATTGACAGTCATCCAAGGCAATGCATGTTGCGCAAAATGTGCGCCAATCACCCAGCGGTCAAGATCTTCAATGAGCAGGATGGGTGCAAATGGCATGGTTTCTGACCGGTTGAGTTTTGTATTGAGTTCGGTATGAATGGACCTGTTGATGGCTGGAGCCAAAATGGATCGCTGTCCAAGCGCTCTGGGGCCGTATTCCATCCTTCCCACTGCCCGTGCCACCAATTGGCCCTGTGCCAAGCGCTCCGCCAGCTCTGCCTCTGGGCTGTGTGTGATTTGAACGGGCTCCATGCCATAGCGTCGAGCCATGGTCTCAAGCCCCGTGGACTTTAAGTCTGGTCCTAGGGCAAGTGTGGTTAATGGCCGAGAACGCCACGGTTGGAACCGATGAACCGACAACATGGCGGCTCCCATTGCCAGTCCGCCATCACCCATGTGTGGGAAGATGTAATACTGCTTGCCTCCAGTCTTGAGCAGCGTTCGATTGAGTTCAACATTGGCAAAGATGCCGCCTACCAAAACGATTTTCTTTAGGCCTGTTTCGGCAATCCACCAGCGCACAAGTGGGTCAATTGATCGTGTGAGTCCCTGCTGCAACCAAGCGGCAACATCTTCTGGCGCTTGGCCATCGAGTTGACGAAGCCAGACTTTAAGAGGCTGACCCAGCATAATTTCGAGTTGGCCGTTTAGAGGGGGGGCAGTGGTGGGGAACTTGAGTGGAATTTTGCTTGCATCTCCCCGTGCGGACAGGCCAACCAGTTTTCCCTCATGTCGAAACGGACGATACCCCAAGTATCCTGTAATGGATGCAAAAAGTAGCCCAAGGCTATGGGGATATGGAATGGTTCGAAGTAGGGTGAGCTGCGATTGATGGGCTTTCCAGATGCTAAGGGCAATGCCATCACCCACCCCATCCGCCACAATGATTAGACTCTGGTCCCAACCAGAGGTGAAGTGGCCGGCGGCAGCGTGACACTTGTGGTGGTCTTCAATGCTGACCGTCTCAATGTTGAGGTGGTGTCTGGTTTGAAGCTGTTGGCTTAACTTGCGTCGGAGAAGAGGCACATAGCTTTGTGTCAGCCAGTGGTCTGAACGCAAATACGGAAATGGAGAGTCATGTTGGATCCAACTGTTGAGTCGGGTGGCAATGCCCTTTTTGTGTGAAAAGTACTTTCCGTCGTCGAGTTTCCACCGTTGTTGTTGTTTTCGCCATAGCCTGAGTATGGGATTGGGGTTGACTCTTCCCGCAAAAGCCACACGGCACTTTGCATTGTGAGGCAGATGGTTGAGGGCATCTTCAATGGTGAACTGTGGCCAGCCGCCAGCTCCTTTTTGACCGGTGTACCGTTCTTCGTTACTGGCAAAAATGGGCCGGCCATTCTCGAGCAGGACAGCACCAGCGTCGTGTGTTCCATCAAATATTCCCAAATCATACATGGTCACTTTGCCTTTATTTTGACCCATTTGCTTGGAGCCATATATTCTAGAGTATAACGAGGGAAAAACAATATTTTTCTCTTCGTTGATTTGGATAAAGCCGTAGAACCATTCTTGCTCAGCAATCACCATGCACTTTGGACATCTATGGGTTGCTTTGAAGCGATTTAAGCAGCGCCATTTTTTATTTGGCAGAAGTCTTCAGTTTGTGATTTGAGCACAGATTCTTCATGTTGCACATGGTATATTGCTGAACATCGATTTAATAACCCTGACTGTGAAGCCAGCAATGATTCTAATTTTCTTCGCCTGTATTCAATCCATCGACAAAGAAGCCGACGAATTTTGGGACAATCCATTGAACGATCATGATGGAGACGGTCTTACCGAGCAAGATGGTGATTGTGATGATCGCAACAATGAGATACTCGGCCCAACCATGTGGTATGTCGATGACGACAATGACGGCTATGGCGATCCGAGTCAGGGTGTGCTCGAATGCTTTAGTGTACTTCAGAATGCTGACAGTGAAGTGATTTATGTCGCAAATTCGCTCGATTGCAATGACGGAGACTCCACCATTTTCCCCAACAACGCTCAGTATGAAGACGATGAGCTCTGTGTGGTCGATCGAGATGGCGACGGCTACGGGGATGCCATTCCAGATGTCAGCGCCGATGCCGGTCACGACTGTGACGACAGCAATCCCTTGGTGTATCCAGGCTACAACAACGAACAGGGCACCCTCTGTATTTTGGACAGCGACGGCGATGGTTTTGGCCAGGTCAATGCGCCACAGCCCTACGACTCTGGCACTGACTGCGACGATTCCAATGAAGAGATCTATCCCAACCAACGAGAGTTGTGTGACTTAGTCGACAACAGCTGCAGTGGTGTGGTGGATGATGCCTTGTCCATTGATGCGCCCACTTGGTATGCGGATGCGGACGGCGATGGTTTTGGTTCCATTGATTACCCGCTGAGTGCCTGTCCAGACGCTGAGGGCAATGGGCCTGCTGGCTATGTCTCAGGCTTTACCGACTGCAATGATACCGATGGCTTGATCCACCCCTACCTTGAAGGCATCGACGGTGGGGTTGAGTTGTGTGACTCAGAGGGTCGGGATGAGAACTGTGATGGGGTGAGCAATGATCCCAGTGCGCTTGATGCCACCGTGTGGTACCAGGACGCCGATTCAGACGGCTATGGAAGTGTTTTCATCAACCAGCGCCAGTGCGATCAGCCTTCGGGCTATGTCGAGGACAACACGGACTGCAACGACTCAGAACCCAATTCACACCCCAACAATTCAGAGCAGTGTGAC
>JAYYJC010000177.1:0-3036 GCA_036146655.1 Myxococcota bacterium
GTCACACTGCTCTGAATTGTTGGGGTGTGAATTGGGTTCTGAGTCGTTGCAGTCCGTGTTGTCCTCGACATAGCCCGAAGGCTGATCGCACTGGCGCTGGTTGATGAAAACACTTCCATAGCCGTCTGAATCGGCGTCCTGATACCACACGGTGGCATCAAGCGCACTCGGGTCGTTGCTCACCCCATCGCAGTTCTCATCCCGACCCTCTGAGTCACATAACTCAACCCCACCGTCTACACCGTCGAGATAGGGATGGCTAAAGGCGTGAGTATCGTCACAATCAGAAAAGCTTGACACATAGCCAGCAGGCCCATTGCCCTCAGCGTCTGGACAGGCACTCAGCGGGTAATCAATGGCGCCAAATCCATCACCATCCGAATCGACATACCAGATGGGTGAATCGATGGGCAGCGCATCATCAACGGTGCCATTGCAGTCGTTGTCGATCAAGTCGCAAAGCTCTCGTTGGTTGGGATAGATCTCTTCATTGGAATCGTCGCAGTCAGTGCCAGAGTCGTAGGGCTGTGGCGCATTGACCTGGCCAAAACCATCGCCGTCGCTGTCCAAAATACAGAGGGCGCCCTGTTCGTTGTTGTAGCCTGGATACACCAAGGGATTGCTGTCGTCACAGTCGTGACCGGCATCGGCGCTGACATCTGGAATGGCATCCCCATAGCCATCGCCATCGCGATCGACCACACAGAGGTCATCGTCTTCATACTGAGCATTGTTGGGGAAAATGGAGGAATCCGAATCGTTGCAGTCTGTCCCTGCGTCGTAGGGCAGTGACGCCGTCGAATCACCGAAGCCATCACCGTCACTGTCTCTCACGCACAGATCCCCTCCTTCTTGACTGCTACCGGGGTAAGTGCTCGCATCCGAATCGTTGCAGTCTGTCCCTGCATCGTAGGGCTGAGATGCCGTCGAGTCACCAAAACCATCTCCGTCACTGTCTCTCACACACAACTCCCCCCCTTCTCGACTGCTGCCGGGATAAGTGGTTGAGTCTGAGTCATTGCAATCGTCGGAATTGGCCACATAACTGAGGGTTTCCGAAAGCAGCTCTTCAAGACAAGCTGTCACCCCTTGGCTGGGGTCTCCAAATCCGTCTTCATCGGCATCGGGATACCACAGGCTTGGCCCAAGAATCGAATCATTGCGATCATCACAGTCTCCATCCTGCTCGGTCAACCCATCTTCATCATGGTCATCGGTGGGATTGTCCCAAAAATCTTCCGCTGACTTTTCGAGTGGAACAATACAAGAAAGTTGGAAGAGCAACCAGAACATTCTATAGACCTAATTTCATTTCGATTAAAACATGCACCAGAAATAATCCTAACACAAGACAAAAAGTAAGGGTTACAAAACACTATTTCAATTTTTGTCACTGCTGAGTGTCTACAAAAGCCGCCTCCACATTACAGGATTAGACTTTATGGTCAACCGTATTGTGCCATCTAGTTTTCACAAGCCGAGAAAATACCATTGACCCCGCCACCTGCCTCCGCAAAACTGTATGAATTGTTGGACAGAATAAACTCACCCAAACCATCTAGGTCAATGTCCCCCAGCTTGCTGGCATCTTTGACATCTGGAAAGACAAAGTCGGCATCTCTGACATCAAAGAGGACAGGTTCATCCAACGGCAAACCAGAGTCATCAACAGAATCATTGAGGGCTGCCATTACCGTAGAACCCCAAAAAAGAGAGGCGTAATTTTGATTATAGACACCATTGTAGTCGCCAGTCCACCCCATAATGATTTCGTCAAGCCCATCGGCATCCAAATCTCCCAATGAAGTCATGAAGGGTGAATCTGGTGAAGTCTCCCCCCCTCTAAAGGTCACATCGGCATCTTCGAGATACAATTCAGATGAGGCATTCATGACGGTCTCTGAGAGATAAATGTGAAAACCCATGCCATCGACATACTCCTTCAAAAATAAATCGTCTAATCCATCACCGTTGATGTCCCCTGCGCCTGTTGGCTTTAGCATAAATCGGTAGAGTTGACCTAATATTGCTCTGTCGGCATCACTGTGGGTATAAATGCCACTGTTCGGTGTGAGGTTGGCACCGAGGTAGATGTAAGATTCACCGTTGCGAAGATTATCTCTATAAAATAACACATAGTCCGGAAGGGAATCACCATCGAGGTTCATGACGAGGCCGGCCTCCGTTTCTAAAAAATGGCAATCTGCATTGTATGGATTGAGATCATTTCCAATTTCGGACATCAGCGTACTGCCCAGAAATAAGTTCATACTCGGAGTCGGACTAAAATCGACAAATGTTTTTGATTTAATCAAGACATCTTCATAGCCATCTTGATCGATGTCCCCAGCCGGATAAATGTCATTTAAATAGTCGTTAGTGGCCTGACCGGTAAGAGTGACCGAATGATTGTTGCTTGTCTCTGAACCGAACGCAGACCCGAAGCTTGAGCTAAGTAGAACCGCAATTCGACCAGCATCGCTGTACGCTGAATTGACTTGGCTGTTTGAGGTTGCAAAATCTTGCAAACCATCACCGTCCACATCCCCGACAAAGGCAAAAAAAGTTTGAGATGCAATTGGGTCTTCTTTGTAAGTCCAAGTATTTTGATCCAAGATCACGCTCTGGTGTGAAAATAAACCGATGTCCAGTAAGTGGATGCGATTGTCTGTTCCGCTACCATAGCCATCATAAATAATATCCCAGATGCCATCTCCAGTGACATCTCCGCCACTCTTGGCATGTAGATTGGCACCACTCACGGTGCCCTGCAGCAAATACCGTGCATCAGCATAGCTCATCTCAGTCGGACAGAGATCCCAAGACCGGTCCGACAAGCCATCGCCGTCAAAATCGGTCAAGCAGGTGCTCGGATCGGTCTGAGGGGCTGCGCCAACATAGGTGAACTCAGCAGTGTCATTGCAGTCATCACCGCCGATAACGGTATTTTGAGAGACGAGGGCGCTGTTCAAATCACGGTACGAACAGCTGTGTACGCCGCCCTCCCATTGTGAGGCGTCAAAGCCCGAACACTCC
>JAYYJC010000178.1:0-5848 GCA_036146655.1 Myxococcota bacterium
ATTGGGTAAGGAGGAAGACTAATGCTGGGCCTCGGCCTACTGTTATCTGTGGCCCTTGCTGAAGATCCCACACCCACAACCGACTTGCTCGATGTCCAAAGCAACGAGATTAGTGACACGGATGAGGCGCTCTACAAAAGGCTCTTGCAAGATGACCAACCCAGAGCCTTATCTGAAAGCCAAATCCTTGATGTGTCTAGCACAGAGGTTGAACTTCCGTGGTGGGGCTATCCGCTTGGGATGTTTGCCTTACTTGCTTTGGGCGTAATGGTTCGTCGACAAGGTCTTGGAATGCGTAGCCCCGAGAAGGTCAAGGTCTTATCTCGAGCCACTCTTGGCCGTGAAGGCTCGCTTGCCGTTGTAGAGGCTCCATCTGCGAATGGTTCGGTCAGAAGAATGCTGATTGGCTATGGTGCAGGCTCTGCTCCCAGACTGGTCGCAGATTTAGGTGCCCAAGATGGTCTCAATCTGGAAGCTGACGCATACAAACCCTTAGACATGGTCATTGACGATGAGGATGACGATATCTTGAGTCAAAGAGAAGACATGATTAATAGCGTTTTAGCTGCTCGGAAACGAAATGCTCGGTCTAAATCGTCTTCAGTGGGTCAGACATCTATGGAATCAAGTGAAGATCCTTGGGTAAAGGACTTCCAAAAGCTGTTGGCTGAGCAACTGAATGACAATGATGGCCAGTCGTAACTTCTGTCTTCTACTTCGCCTCTTCAGTATTGGATTGGTTCGTACTTTGCCTCTTGTGATTGTGGCAATTGGCCTATTTTGGCCTGATGTGGCGTTGGCTGAAGATGCAGCTGATGTTGCGGTTGGCATGGCCGATGAACTCTCAAATGTACCAGTCTCGTCAACAGTGCGTTTACTCGTCATATTAACAGCATTGACCTTTCTGCCTGCGATGCTGTTGGTGACCACTCCTTTTACGCGGTTTATCATTGTCTTTTCGATGCTGCGTCAGGCTTTGGGCTTACAACAGTCTCCCCCGAATCAGGTCTTGGTAGGCATGGCTTTATTCTTGTCACTTACTCTGATGCAGCCTGTTTTGTCTTCCATTAACAAAGATGCATTAGAGCCTTACATTAATGGTGAAATAGAAACTGTTGAAGCCATTAAAGTAGCGGGTGGACCGATGCGAAGCTTCATGCTTCAAAATACCCGCCGTGATGATCTGGGAGTCATGCTTGAAATCGGTCAAGTTGAGCCGCCAGAATCACTTGACGACATCCCATTTGCAATCGTTGTAAGTTCTTTTGTACTTTCTGAACTTAAAACAGCCTTTGTTATCGGAGTCAAGATCTACATACCATTCCTTGTGATTGATGTCATTGTTGCGAATATTCTGCTTGGTATGGGGATGATGGTTCTTCCGCCCGTCATTATTTCGTTGCCGTTTAAACTACTCTTGTTCATTCTGATGGACGGCTGGTCTCTGTTGATACGCTCTATGGCATCATCTGTCATTGTTGGCTAGGGACCACAGGTTGTGATTTAGTTGGTTATAATAGAGCACAGGAGAGGTTATGGACATTTCAGAGGCAATCTATCTCGGTCAGCGTGCATTCATTACCATTGGTTTGATTTGTGGTCCTGTATTACTCGTCGCCATGGTGGTTGGTATGATTATTTCTCTGTTGCAGGCAGTCACTCAAGTTCAAGAGATGACGGTGGTCTTTGTGCCTAAAATTCTTGCGGTTTTTATTGTAATGAGTTTACTCGGCGGATGGATGCTTGAGGAAGCGGTAAATTTCGGCACAGAATGCTTTACTTCCATACAAGACATCCCAGACTAAATAAATGTCATTGACCATTCTCGTGACGGCATTTTATGTCTTGGCTCGCATGACAGGACTTTTTTTGACGATGCCGGCAATGAATTTTAAGGCCATGCCGACCACTGCACGTATCTTGATGGCCTTGTCTATTACTGCTGTCATGACACCTGTGGTTCCGAGTGCGGGGATACCAACCCTTTTGGTCATGATCGTTGGACTTATATCTGAGTTGATTTTAGGAGTCCTGATGGGAGGGATGATCGGGATGATCTTTGGTGGTTTGGCACTCGGTATTGAAATTATCTCAACTCAAATTGGCCAAGGTGCCGCTCTGCAGTTTAATCCCATGTTGGCCATCTCACAGGGCCCAATAGGTGGCATTGCTGTTTTACTTGCAACTGCTGTCTTTTTAGGCCTTAATTTTCATCATGACATGCTTCGAGCTTTGGCCATCTCATTTGTTGAACTCCCTGCCGGCCAATTTGGAAGTCCCTTACCTGGCATTGAGATTTACATTGTGCTTTCAAAAGTCGTAATTGTTACTGGTATACGGGTGGCAGGCCCAGTTTTGTGCTTGGTTTTCCTTGTGAACGCCTTTATGATGGTACTCACAAAAGTTGCCCCAAACATGAATGTTTTCTTCTCGGTGGGTTTCATCTTCTCAATGATTGGTGGGATGATACTGCTTTTTTATATGCTTCCACAACTGTTCGAAGGACATTTAATGGCTGTATCAGAAGCCATTTCCAATATTCCTCAATTGTTTGAACAGATTCGAGGGTCAAATGGCGGAAAATGATGATGGCCAAGAAAAAACCCAAGAACCCACCGGGAAGCGTTTGGGGGATGCCAGAGAAAAGGGCCAACTCGCCAAAACCAGAGAATTGTATGGCTTGGTTTCAATTGTGGTTGGTTTGGGAGGCTTGCTGTTTTACATCTTCCCACTTTCAAAACGAGTTCTTCATTTTGCGGTCAGCATTTACGCTCAGATTCCCTATACAGAGTTTAATGACGCTGTATTAGGACAACTTATCCAATACATTGTTTATACATTGGCCAATGTGTTGGCACTTCCAATGTTATTTTTGTGGGCCATTCTGATGGTGGTTGGATTTGCTCAAAATCGATTTGTGCTGCCAAAAGAGAGCCTCAAGTTCGACCCCACCCGTTTAAACCCAATAAAAGGCTTTAAAGAAAAATTTTTGTCTTGGCAGCCGGTTGTTGAGCTTATCAAAGGGGTGATGAAACTTGGTTTGATTGGCTGGGCAGTGTATATGGGCATGCGGGATGAGGTGGCCATTTTGCCAAACCTGATATTGGAAAGTCCCGAAAATATCCTTAATGTATACTGGCGATTTGCCTTCGTGGTTTTGGTGAGGGCTATTCCAATCGTTATTTTGGTGGTCGCATTGGACTTTGCTTACCAATGGTACAAAACCCGTGAACAAATGATGATGACTTTTCAAGAAGTCAAAGATGAAATGAAGCAGGCGGAAGGGGACCCCATTTTCAAAGGGATGCGTCGTCAGAGACAGAGGGAAATTGCCATGATGCGGACACTTCAAGAAGTGCCCAAGGCTGATGTTGTGGTCGCCAACCCCACTCACTTTGCTGTGGCGATTCGGTACCGCAAAGTTGAGGCCGATGCCCCTGTGGTGATTGCCAAAGGCGTGGATCACTTAGCACTTAAAATGCGCCAGGTCGCCGAAGACAATGATGTGGCAGTGGTTGAAAATCCGCCTTTGGCCAGAGCCTTGCACAAGCAAACCAAGGAAGGTCAACAAATCCCCCCTGATTACTACGCCGCTGTCGCCGAAGTGCTTGCTGCCATCTACAAAAGAAGAGGCACAATGGGATAGATTTTATAGTCGATGAGCAATGTGCACATAATATTGAGGTTGGTGTTCGGGAGACCATCCCATGCTTATCCCAAAGTAGCCTGGTAAAACATGAAGTCCATCACCAGCAAAAGAGAGACCAGTAAACAATCCATTTGCTGTTTGATTTTCAAGAGCATCAAGGTAACCCAAATCCCATCCGATGTGTGCGATGAGATCCGTCCATCTGATTAAGGGTAGATTGTAGTTGCGGCCTCTCATTAATAAAATACGCATTTCAGAGTTGCTTACCGCCCGAAACTGTCCTCGGTCGGCCTCAACCGATCGTCCCGCGACAGCTTTGAGACCGCCAATTGGTATTTGAGTATCGTACTCATTAGAGCCGGTGTATGTGCCACTTATTCTTTGAGCCATGACAAGTCTATGGCTGAGGTTTCGAATGCCTGTCCATGACGCCCGACTCGTCATCCAGGTTTGTTCAGCGGATTGAGATCTTCCGACTGCGACTTGGCTTCCAATGCCTTCCCTTGGGAAAAGCCAACTGCTTCTATTGTTATAACTTGACCCTATTTCAATGGTTTGGACCGGTTTTTGAAAGTCATCTGGAAATTGGACACCACCCGACAACCAAGTGTTGAGTGGTCTTACTCTAGAATCCAATAACGGACCCCAACCATAGATCACATATTGTTCGATATTGAGAAGAATGGTAGGGCTTGTGTTCATCGCCGAGACAATTCTGAATGGGTGTTTTGCATGCGGGCGTGCACTGAGATTGCCTGAAATGCTGGGATACCAGTTATCGGTTGAAATGCTGTACGGAAAAATGAGGCCGGTGATGTGCCATTTTGTTGGATATTGGTCATCCATTCTGTTTGTTTGATAAAAGGTTTCATCCGGATCAATCCAATATGAATCCCCTTTTGGAAGCATCACACCTTTTTCAAAATGGTCCATTTGAATGTCATGTTCAATTCCATCTATTCGGACTTTAATCGGAAAGTGAAATGGAGTAACTTGGTCTCCCTCATAAAAAAGCCATGGCCGCCTATCTTTCTGACGAATAAAAAAATTATGCTTCTTTGGTTCAGACTGCCAGGTCTCCAATTGATTCTCTGGGATATTCATTGACCTGAGTTGGGTTTCAAGGGGTAGAGTCTCTACTTTCAGCCGTTGAAGTTCTTCAATTGTAAGCGTTCGCATGAGGTGGTGATACACATTGGTCAGGGGATACTGTTGGGGATAGGCATCTGCCCAATTTGGAACCAAATACAGCGGTTCACGGTTGAAAATGTCACTTTGATATGGCAATCGACCAGAATACAAAAGGAAGTCAATTTGTGGCAGCCATTTAAAAGTCTCGAGCTGTGGTTCAAGTTTTAATGCTGGTTGTGTGCGTATGTACCCATCAAGCTGTCGCTTCCAGTGAGTGTTCTCAGGACTGTGTACAGCTTGAAAGGTTCTATCGATGGTGTCACAATGGGTCTTCCACAGTTCTAAATCTCCTTCCAAAGCATGTGTACTAAGCCAGACTTGATCTTGGCCCGCAACTGCCAGTCTATGATGCATTGGAGCAACCACGACCGTGGTCTTTGGATAGGACTTTGACAAACAGAACTCAAGCCGTTCGGCTTGATTGACAGCAGAATGGGCGCTGACTATGATGTGCTGTCCTGTGTCATATACTTCAATGTTGGGCAGAATGGTCAGGTCATGCACATGTGCTTGTCCTGTCCAAGTTGTGTCTCCTTTGGAGATTTGCCCATTTAAAACGACCCAGTAACTATCGGGGACATTGATCTGAACCGTCCATAACGCTTCACGGTTTTCAGTAAACTGTGGATGCCACAATCCGTTCATATAAAGCCCAGAATGGTCCCACCCTGCAAGATCCCAGCGCTGAGGAAGTTTGGTATCAAAACTGAGGAATTCAGTATTTTCTGACAATGTGATTTGGCCATGATTGATTTCAAATGGAAACGATCTTTCAACGAGCCATTGTACATTTGGGACAGTTAAGCTGTTCAGTGGGGTGAGCCAAGCTGTCTCGTTAGAAGTTAGCGTCCCTTTGATTTGATGACCATCTGGTTCATATTGGGCATGAAGAATATAGGGTTCATTTCCCAAAGCAGAGAGCACAAATGCGGCTGCGAGAAGCACAAATTTAGTAAGTCAAGCCAATTTGGGTGTTGAATCCAGCAGTCGCTTGCATCGTATAGTATC
>JAYYJC010000179.1:0-10000 GCA_036146655.1 Myxococcota bacterium
ATGGGATCTTGAATGCATCCCAGCACTGACTCTTCTTCCAAGATGGCATGTGTGATCACAGACATGCGCCGTGAATCAGGCATGGTAACAGATAAACGGTAGTCGAAGGGCAAAATACACAGCGAGTCACATCCCCCTAGGATGGCACCTGTAGAAGCATGCGTACACCGTAAAATATTCGTGTATTCGTCAATATCAGCCATCATTCTCGGGCTGGTAATTGCAGTAATTCTAGGGTCAACTTCAACTCCGCAACATGACCAAAATGCATGCCACAACTGACGAATGGCCCTAAATTTTGCAACCGTTTCGAAGATGTGCGCATCTGCTGGAAGCACAATCTGAATGGACTTGGCACACTGCTCAAATCCGCTTTCGTTTGCATCCAAAGCCATCGCCCAACACCTCAAATGAAGTTCAAGTTCTTGCACAGGTGTCGCACCAATCAATTGAGCCAATGCCGTATTGGAGACTGGAACCATTGATGAGTGAGTCTGCTTGGCTTCAATGATGGAATCAGAAACCAGATCATTCACATAAACAATCGTCGGATGGTCAGGGCACAGGGCATCAAACAGCGCTTTGACATCTTCTGGATGATCTCCAACTTCAACCACAACATGAAGCAAAGACAGATGAACACCAGCTGTGAGCGCCTTCCAATGTTCAATATCGGTGTTGGACCAGCCTGACCGATGTCCATTGTATCCAGTTCGTTCAAAGCGAATCCAGAGCGTGTCGGCTCCAAGATTCAGTACTTCAAGAATGTCTCGGTTCTGAGCTTCGGGCTCTAGGCGCCAAACCCGAGACCAGTTGAGTCGAGGTTTTGCAATCCAAGTCGACTCCGGTCGGTCCTTGGCTGTACAAACGGGTGGAATAACAATGCCATCAGCAGTGCATTTATTAAACACCGATTGCCACGCCTTTCCCTTGAGTTCAGACTTGACCTTGTCTTCCCACTGCTTCAAATCAATGGCCGTCAAAACAACACCTCTTACATCTTGCAATTAGATATAGGTATGTGCTCGACAAAGTCTTGTCAAACGGCTTTTTTGCGTCACAGATTATTGGCTTTGATGACAAGTTAAGACCTTGGCATACGCCTCAGTTCGCATCCCATTGGAGATGCCCAAGGCGTTACCGAGCCAGCTGAGCGAGGGTTCAAAACCATAGACGGCATAAGCACTGCTTCCGTAGGTCCCTCCTGCGCGCATGCCAATGTCGATGGCAGCCCAAACATCACAACCGATGACATTTAACTCACCCGAAACATCAATGGAGCCGTCACCAGTGCGATCATATTTGGCGAGTAAAATTCCACGCACTTGATTGTCCCACTCGTCTGAACCGCCATTTGGTAAGTTGAGGATGGCTTGTGCTGTGTCTCCAAAAGTAAAATTGTTTGGATCAAATATTAAAGAAGGTGAGTCCATTTCAGTGGGCACTTCAATCGAATCTTCCGCCATGAGTTCTTCTGCAGTTACCGAAAAGCAAAGCGGCGCGCGGGCCAATACCACTGGACGCATGCTTTCTCCAAAGCCAATGTCTTCACCCAACCAAGTCAAATCGGGTTCAAAACCATAGACCACAGTGAAGTTGGCTTGATAATCACCACTGCTCAGAAAACTGAGATTAATGGCATTCCACACATCACATTCAATGGCCTCAACTTCTTCAACGGTGTTGATTAGACCACTTTGGTCTTTGTCAAAATGAGTCACCAAAATGGCCTTGACTTGGGCATCCCACTCTGTTGAGCCACCATCGGGTAGTGCCAAAATGTCTATTGGAACTGAGAGATCATCCATTGATTCAACTGCCTCTCCAAGTTCAATGATCTCCTCATTAAATACAGCGACAAAACCGAGGACACCAAGACAGGAAAAAAAGGCACATCCGCCGCAACCAATGGCGATAATCTTGCCCCAATTTGTTTTTTGTTCGGTATTTTCCATAGTAGACCTCAGCACTGGCAATGCGCCATTGTAAGCCAAAGATGGCTCAAAATCATTCTTCAATTCAATTTACTTTGTGCCAATCTAAAACCCACCCACGGAAAGTGCCACTCGGCACCATCCGTAAACCGTTGATAAATCAAACAAAGATTGAGGCGATCTGCCCATCCACACCCCCGAGAGACTCGATTTCGACCCTTTAAACCGGTAGGCTTAAGTACAAGCGTATTGGGATACATGTCATAGGGATCCCAAACCCATTCTGCCACATTACCTGTCATGTCGTACAAACCAAAGTTATTCGGCATAAGGGTCATCACAGGCCGACTGGCTTCAGTATTGGACTGTGTCCATGATACGCGGTGCGCATCACGGCTCCCTGAATAACCGTATTCCTGATTTGCCCGAGCAGCGTATTCCCATTCAACCTCGGTCAGCAAACGAAAACCACCACACTCAAAACCTTTGGGCCAGTGAACATCACCGTTCTCGAGAAATTGATAACATGGCTCAAGTCCATTTTGCTCGGAAAGAACATTGGCAAACTGAGCAGCATCTATCCAAGAGACGCTGTCGACGGGATTCAACAGGGATGGTTCCTGAGAAGGATTGTGTCCCATATAAGCTTGATACAATGACTGCGTCACCTCATGGCTCATCACCCAAAAGTCATGCGCAATCACCTGCCGATGGACTGGGGTGGTGTCTGGCTCTTCGCCTTCTCCCCCCATTAAGTATTCACCCGCAGGAATGAGTTTAAACTCAATCTGCGCCACCGATTTCGTTTCGATATTTGAATTTGACCGACAGGCCAATATCAATGCAATCCACATGATACCCGCTAGCGTCTTTCAACGGCCTGTCAAAAGGAATACTGTTGACAACAAATTGAGATAAGATATTTGAGCCGCTTTACCTTTTGAGATGATATCATGCCCCAATGCAATGTTTTTGTCCGTGGTCTTACACACGGCGTCGACCTTCGCTATGTTCTTGCGGATGTCACCGATGCGGCCAAAACCGCACAACTCAATCACACGCTCAACACGGCATCTGCTCGCCTGTGCACTGAGGCCATGATCGCCACCACATTGCTGGCAAACCAAATCAAGGGAGAGGAACGGCTGACTGTGATGCTGGCTTCCAACTTTCCGAAGTGTACTTTTATGGCCGATGTGAATGCCTTAGGCCAACTGCGCGCAAAGCTCACCCCAAGTAACCTCACAAACAGTTCAGTACTAAATGGACAACTTCAAGTTATCAAGCACAACAGTCGCAAAGAGCTGTACCGTGGCGTCACGGAACTCAATAACCAAAGCATCGAAGACGCCATTCAACACCACTTGAAACAGTCCTCTCAAATCTCGAACTTACTGAGAATCTGCTGCATACAGGACGAAACAGGACAAGTCATCAGGGCCACAGGACTTCTGCTTGAACTGTTACCGCCAACAAAACAAATTGAGTCGCTCAATGTAGAGAAATTTGAACGCAAGTATTCCCGTCTTAGAGCGCTGCCAAGCCAAGAAGTCATCGAAATGCTTGACAATGGCAAGTTGATTGGACAGGACCTCTTTCCCCTCGAAAAAATGGACACCAAATGGACATGCACCTGTTCTAGAGAACGGGTCGAACGCATGCTGCTTTCACTCGGTCCATCGGAACTCAAAGACATGCTCGAAACGGATGGTCAAGCCGAGGTGTGCTGCGATTTTTGTAACAATAAGTATCATTTTGACTCAACAGCTCTTGAGAAATTGCTCAATCAGTTTACCGATCCCTCGTGAAAGTCTGCCTCATCACCCCACC
Organism: Myxococcota bacterium; assembly: GCA_036146655.1. Taxonomy (GTDB): domain Bacteria; phylum Myxococcota_A; class UBA796; order UBA796; family UBA796; genus JAYYJC01. The sequence continues at coordinate 3,765 of JAYYJC010000179.1, forward strand.
ATTCACACAACTCAACACCCCCTATCCTGCTATCGGGATGTTGGGACAGGTTTGCCGCCGACTTGGTCATGACACTCATTTTCGAGATCTCAGCATCGAACTTGCGCTCGAATTATATTCGTCAAAAGGCATGTCCGCACTCTTCGAGGCCTTAGAAGAGGTATTACAAACAGACGAGGCCCCAGAAGCTGCATGGGAGATGTACGCCTACACCGATCGTTTGAAAAGCCTTGTACCCGCACTGGTTGGCTACCTACAGAACCAAGATCTGACACTTGCCCATCGGATTGTCAACACAGACTGGCTTCCACCAACCCCTCGGCTAAAACACGCCCGTATCGACTCATTTGGTCGACTGGGGATTGTCGATGCCGCCAGATACTTGGCCACCCTTCTCTTAGAAGACATCGCTGACTTGGCTCAGCTCTGTCTCGATGAGGGCTTTGCATTTTCGAGGTATCAGGCCCACCTGGCAACTGGCCCAAGCCATTTTGACCCCATTGTAAAACGAATCCACTCACAGTCCGTCTTCGATGATTGGCTGGAAAAACTTTGCAACAACATTGAAGCGGATGTGGCCATCATCTCCATTCCTTTTCCGGGGACATTGTACGGCGCACTGCGAATTGGAAAACATTTAAAATCAAGAGGCATTGAAGTTTGGATGGGCGGAGGCTATGTCAGCACTGAACTGCGCACCCTCAACGAAGACGCATTTTGGGACTACTGTGACGCCCTAGTGTATGACGATGGTGAAGGCCCATTAGAAGCGCTGTTCGAATGGAAATCCAAAAGCATCGACCGTCGCCATCGCACGCGCACCCGACATGGCCTGCACCAATATGATGCACCGAGGACTCCTTTTGAGCCCATACCTTGGTACGGCGATTTAAACTGGTCATTGTATCTTCAAGTTCTTGACTCGCTCAACCCAACACATCGGTTGTGGTCAGATGGCCGCTGGAACAAGATGATCGTAGCACACGGATGCTACTGGAAAAAATGCGCATTCTGTGACATTCAGCTCGATTACATTGCGGACTATGTCCCGAGTGACACCCAACAACTCATAGATGGAATGGCGACCACTGTCCAAGAAACAGGACGCAGCGGATTCCACTTTGTGGATGAAGCGGCACCGCCAAAGGCACTTAAACAACTTGCACTTGGTCTACGAGCAAAAAATCTGTCCGTGTCATGGTGGGGAAACATTCGATTTGAAAGCGCATACACAACAGACACCTGCCGATTGCTTGCGGCACAAGGACTGATTGCGGTCACAGGTGGGTTGGAAGTTGCCAGTGACCGTTTGCTAAAGTTGATGAATAAGGGAGTCACCATTGAAAGTGCAGCGCGAACCGCACTTGCCTTTCAAGAGGCAGGTGTCATGGTTCATGCATACTTAATGTATGGATTTCCCAGTCAAACGGTACAGGAAACCATCGACTCAATGGAAATTGTGCGTCAAATGTTTGAAGCAGGCCTACTGTCCAGTGCTTTTTGGCATCGATTTGTACTTACTCGACATTCAGGAATTTATGCCCAGCCAGAACCATATCAAATTGAAATTCCTGATTTACCGGAGGGAATATTTGCAAGCAATGACATGGAGCATCATGATCCTGATGGAGGAAACCATGATCTTTTTGATGACGCCCTGCCGAATGCACTCCGAGCTTGGATGGAAGGCAACGAACTAGATCGTCCCGTACAAACCTGGTTTGATGCTCCCATGCCCGGTACAACTGAAGACCCAAAACGAATACAGCGTGCCATTTCCGGTGGTCCAGCAACCCCCAAAAATCAAGCCAGAGTTATCTGGCTTGGTCCAAGACCAATTGAAACAGAAGATGGGTTGATGCTTTTTAATTCAAGTGGACAGCGGCTTATCCGTGCAAACGCCAATGAAGTTGAATGGATACTCAAAGCCTGCGACCCAACCCTGACCGAACGGTATCCATTGTTTCATCATTTCCTACAATCCTGTCCAAGCTCCGAAAAGAGATTTTGGAAACTTTGGAGTCAATTGAATGGGGCTGGGCTGGTGGCCATATGACCCATCTAGGTAGCCGATGTACGCCCTGATTTTCGAAACCAAACCAACAATACCAATCCCATCAGAGCCTCAAGGATGACAAAAGGAAGCTGAAAGTATTGGGAGAATTGGATGCCTTCAATTAAAGACTCATCCGAATCTACTATTCGAAAGGTGTCTTCACCCTCTCCAACCCCCCGAACACTGTGAAGCAGTTTGGCGTTTTGGACGGCTACCCATTCCTTTTCAGAAGCACTGTCTCTGACAATTCGCCCTACCCACTCTGACTTGTACTCCACATCAACCCACGCAGAAATTGGCTTGGCTTCTGTCCAGTTGGCGTCAACAATGGGTGCATAAGACGCTCGATGAGTAGTGGTATTCCCTTCTTTGTCTGTCGAAGTCCAGGTATGGTGTCCAGTCAATTCATATTTGACAAGGCCGTCGCTAACCACAAAAGCATTCTCTGTGCGCATTGGCAACTCATTGACACTGACGCGTGGACAATCGTGCTGAAAGGTATACCAATCCCGCATATCCAGTCCTCCCATAAACGAACCAATGATGACAAAAATTACAATTGTAATCATTACAATCATCAAACAACTGCCTTCAGAAGAGTTCGACCGGCCCATGGCGTAGCCCGCTGATACAATCATGGCTGGCACAAAGAAAATCAAACTCCAAAAGAGGCCCACAAATCCCAAAATCCATGCCGCCAATATGCTCAAAAGACTGGTCTGAATGGAAAAGTGGATCATCTGAATGGATGCCATACCATCGTTCTTTTGTTGTTTTTGTACACAATAAAAGACGATGTAAAACACCAATAAAATGAAAAAGTTAGGCAAGTAACCTTGAAAAATAAGAGGCATTATCGGCCAACATCAAGAAAGATTTGATAAATCAGACAGTTAAACATCTTTTGGTTTCCGCTTCGATACCGCACCATCTTTTCGAACCCAAAATAATGAAATGCTCGAAAGACACATGATCACGAGCAGTATTAGAAGATGGTAGGTTCTATTCTGTTTGACGGTTTGAATTATCACCTCATCCGACTCAACTATTCGGTAAGTCTGTTCACCGTTTTGGCGTCCTGCGCCTGTCAAACCGTGTTTTTTTTTGGCATTCCGTACAGCAATCCACTCCTCATCTGAAGATTCTTCTCGTACCAAACGGCCGACCCACTCGACATTTGCATTCCGTAAATCGACCCATGCGAAGACAGGATCTGATGGTTCCCATTGTTCATCAACAAGGGGTGCAAAATACGCATGATGTGTGGTGGTGTTACCGTCAGAATCACTAGACTCCCAAGTGTGATGTCCAAGCATTTGTCTTTTTATTTCAGCATTGGTCACAACAAAGGCCCGCTCTGTGCGTTCAGGAAGTTCACGGACAGAAACGGTTGGGCAATCTTGATGAAATGTGGTCCAGTCATTCAAAGTACTGCCGGCCTCAATGGCCAACACCAAGAGCAGCGAAAAGATGATGAATGGCAACATCAAAAGGAAACCATTAAGCGGCACTGAACGACGAGTCTGGGTAAATGCCACCGCAAAAGAAATCAGAGTTGTTGGAAGCGCAAAAGCCAACATGAACCACCCCCCAAACAATCCGTAAACCCAAATGGCAAGCACCGATAATATGGCCAATCGGATGAAGGAATGGCAAATCTGAATGAGTGACAGACCTTGAACATTGAGCTTTTTTGCCGTCAAAATAAAAACACCATAGAAAATAATGGCGATGACGACATTTAGGTAAAGTTCTTGATAGACGAAGGGGAGCATGGAGCAGGCATTAATAAAAAATGATGAAAGCGACCAAAAGCCAAAATAAAACGGTTTTGGCCTTGCTAGCGATGGCCTAAGACAAGCGTCGAGTCAAAGATAACATCACCACTGCCCCTATAAACCGAAACCAAAGAAAGAACCGCGCAATTCCAATAAAATACTGAACTTCTTGAACCAATTCTTGGTCTGTTGTGACCGTTTGATAGACCATTGCGCTGTTGGTTCCGGTCAGTTGATGCGTCGATAATGAGTCCATTACAGCCATGCGATAGCTCTCAGCGGAGGTTGATAGCGGCTTAAAGATGGGGTACAGTCGCCCATTCCATTTGAGCTGTTTTGGTTCGGGAACAAGCATGGTCGGCCAAGGAAACCAATCGACAGGACGAAAATCAATCCAAGCTGTCACTGGTTGTGTGATGTCCCAATCTTCATCGACCAGCGGAGCCACAATTCGAACCTGTTGCTCGTGTTCAAACCGACCCGTTAGATCTGCTTCAATGCGTGCATTGTGTACAACTGTGGCCTGCGTAATGGGGGTTACCACTTGTGAAATATCGTCAATGCTTTGAACTTTTCCGTGAAAAGCCATCAGCCTTTCAAGACTGCGTTTGCTCTGATTGAGCGTGCCGATTTGAGCCAACAATGCTCCGATCAGTATTATCCGCACAATCGATTGCAGACCCAAAGCAGATGTATCAACCAAGCGGGCCACAAGCACAATGCCAAACCCAAGCAAGGCCACATAACTGACACCGTATCGTCCAAATACCATGGTCAACAAAAGACCCACAAATGTAAGCCCCATATTGTGCCATGTAAGCCAAAACATTTTGTCTGCATTTTTTTTGAGCACTACCAAATAAAGCAGCGCATCGACTAAGACGATTTCTCCAAGAAACCACAACGGGGATTGAAGCACAATCCAATTCACTGGATTTTCCCAGACATGATCGACAGCGCATCACACATCATTTATTTCAGCTCGGCTGTGCTGTCGGTCTGACCAAAATATCATGAATTTGAACATGAGAAGGCTGCTGCAACAAAAACAAGACCTGTGCAGCAATGTCTTCAGGCTGAATCACCGGATAACGGCCATAGGTTTCACGGGCCACGGTCTCGGAACGATGATAGTGTGATGCAAACTCTGTCTCAACAAATCCAGGAGAGATAGACCCAATCCGGATGTTTGATTTTTCGGCTCTAAGTTCACGACGCAGTGACTCGGTCAAAGCACGGACGGCAAACTTTGAGGCACAATACATTCCACTCTCTTCGGGAACACGGTGTCCAGCCATGGAAGAAATATGGATGATGTCACCACTATCACCTTTGTCCCGCATCTGAGCGACAGCCAACTTGGTGCAATAGGATAGCGCAAGCACATTTACTCGAAGTGTTTCTTCCCAGTGGGCATAAGACCCACTCAGCAATGGCGAAAGGTGTCCCAGCCCTGCGTTGTTGATTAGCACATCTAATCCCCCACACTGCTGCTCAATTTGTGTAAACAACGCTTCAATGGACAATGGGTCTCTGAGATCACACACCATACCAATAAATGAGTCCCCGAGTTCAGCTTCGAGGTCCAACAATCTCTCTTCTCTACGGCCGCATCCAAAGACCCGATGACCTGTAATGACCAATGATTGTGCAATGGCTCGACCAATCCCACTTGTGGCACCAGTGACCAAAATGTATTTTGACACCGTCAAAGTTTCCCCCTTATTGACAAGTCATGTTCTGATTTTAAGGTGTCTTTTGACAAATGACCAGAGTACAGAAAGAGAATTCAAAACATTACACTGTCCTTCCATCATTAAAGTCCCAACTGGCGTCTCAGATAAAAATAGACGGAAAACTTCAATTATTCCCTTTCCACTCGCCCATTTGAGTGTTCAAAGAGCCGCCAGAAAGACTAAAAACAAACATCGGCTGCACAAGGCAGCCGATGTAAATAAGAAATGGTTAGATTTCTAGTAGAAATCGCCACCAGCAGCAGCACAGCTTTCGCCTGCAGATGTCTCATCCCAAGAACCGCCATCGTACCAAGCAGTTACAGCGTTGGCGAAGTCGCCACCAGCTGGAAGGTCACAAGCACCAACAGAAGCATCTTCAACACAACCGTAGTCATCGTTGATGAATTCGGTTTCGATGCCGTACTGAGCAGCAACAGCTGAGCAGGTTTCTTCAGAAGAAGCTGCATCCCAACCTTCATCTGCGTACATGTCGTAGCAGATACCGAAAGCAGGAGCGTTACAGCCCCAGATGGTGGCTTCTGCATCACTGGTATCGGAAGTGTCGGTGGTATCGGTGGTGTCGTCAGCGGCACCAGAATCATCAGAAGCAGAGTCGTCTTTGCTTCCAGAACAAGCAACGCTAAAAGCAAGCGCAAGCATAGTAAG
>JAYYJC010000180.1:0-16733 GCA_036146655.1 Myxococcota bacterium
TTGTTTCATTGTTTAGTCTCCTTAAGTGTGATCACAATGATCACGTACATATATATTCAGATTTTTAACCAATTGTCAATAAGAAACTTTTAGAGCGGTCGAATTTCCGGACTAATAACATGCTTTCAAAGACCATTAATTCACTTAGACCCAATTCGAACAATCTGTTCAAATAACAAAGTATCTATAGAATAGTCTTTCCAAGTGCAGACTGAATCAACCAAACAGCAAGACGACCCGTTTGATTTTGATGGTCAAGCGTAGGGTTCAATTCAACCATTTCCATGGAAACCAAACGCTGTGTTGCACAGACCAACTCGCATAGAAGATGAGACTCTCTTAGACTCAACCCCCCTAGGACAGGTGTACCTACACCTGGGGCGACTTTGGGGTCTACACCATCAAGATCAAAAGACAAGTGTAATCCATCGGTGCCTTCATTAACCTTTTCAATGGCCTCTTGAAAGCACACCGCAGCCCCACGCTTGTCGATTTCCGACATGGTATAGACACGAATCCCTAGTTCTTTAACAAGCGGCAGTTCTGTAGAATCAATGTCACGCGCCCCAATGATAACAATGTCATCCGGTTCAATCGAATAACCATCCGGATTCAAAGCCACCAAATCCGGATGACCGTGTCCAAGTAATGTAGCGACAGGCATGCCGTGAATGTTCCCTGAGGGAGTACTGTCTGGAGTATTGGCGTCTGTGTGTGCGTCAACCCAAATGATACCAATTCTCTTTTGATGCTGTCTGTAGTACTTCATAATGCCAGAAACCGTACCAATGGCTTGCGCATGATCTCCACCCAAAACAAGGGGAAAATTGCCTGCGGCCACATTGGATGCAACGCGTTGCTGCAGCGTTGCACAACACCGCAGTATCTCTGGTAAAAATCGCGCATTCGGATCTATGGGGTCCAATGCCTCGTAAGAGGGTGAGCCAATTGAATCGACATTGACAATGGAGTGTCCCAGCTTTTGCAGGCAAGGTATTAGTCCTGCCACATGGATGGCGGAAGGCCCCATGTCGGTTCCTCGGCGTCCAGCACCAAGATCCAGATGAACATTCGTAATGGCTATTTTCATGATGACCACTCCCGTTGTGCAAATCTATTCAATTGTATCTAATTTCGGTTAATATGGACATGAGGTTTGTACAATGACTCTGATTTGGGTGTTAAGTTGCTCCGATTACGGAATTAAAGACCAGTTGGTTAACGCAACCATTGACACTGGTGAAAGTGAGCCTGAACTTCGTGTACAACCAGCTGCGATTGAGTTGGGGGCAGTTTGTGATGGCGAGACTTTCGAGGTTGAAATCGGCAACAATGGAGAAGCATTGCTCACAGTGACCGATCTCACAATTTCAGGTGATGGATGGTCATTGTTTGACATTTCACTCCCTTTCGAACTGGAAAACAACGAATCCACACTGATACCCCTCACAGGAGGTCCTGGAGAAGCCGTTCTCACCATTGAAAGCAATGACCCCATCAGACCTTCGGTAGAGATTCCCTTATCTGCGAAAGACAATGAGCCGCCCGCCATTGAGTTGCTTGTCCCAAACAACAACAGCATACTAAGTGGCGGAGAGATGTTTCGAGCTCGCATCTCAGATGATGTCGATATAGCGCCTTATCTGCTGACACAGTGGTTCTCAAGTGTTGACGGTTCATTTGGGAATCTAGGCACCGATGCTGATGGCTACTTAGAAGGATACTGGAACACCAATCACACTGCTGGCGACCACATCATCGGTGTCATTGCAATGGATAGCTGCGGGGCCGAAACGACAACCACGTTGGAGATTTGTCACCAATCTAACTACACAATTGACACGCTAGACCTCGCCACTTGGCAACTCGAAGGCACAGCCATGTGGGACAGCAGCAACAACTGGCTGCAAATCACGGATACACAATCAACTTCGGTGGGCGCTGCATTTCAAACCAATCAAACCGTTTCGGCCAAGCAAATTGAATTAACCTTTCAATTTTACATTGGGGAAGGTTCAGGAGCGGATGGCTTCGCCGTGGTCGCTCTTGATACACAGCGAATGAATGGCTTCCTCGGTTCAGCTGGCGGGTGCCTGGGCTATGGCAATGGCGCAGGCTGTGAACCCATACAAGATGCGCTTCCGGGATGGGTGATTGAAATTGATACCTTTTACAATGAACAATGGGATCCCACAGAAACAGATCACATCGCCTTCATGTTTGACGGCAATCAGGAACAAATTGAAGCCTGGGCTGAGCTTCCCGAACTCGAAGACACCGGCTGGCACGACATGACTATACTCGTCAATGAACCCAATGTCACGGTGTCAATCGATGGAGCAGCCGTATTGGATACCGTTATTCAGGGATACTTTGATTTCCCAGCTTACATTGGCTTTACTGGAGCCACTGGCGGTCTTACCAATAAACACTTGATTAAATCGCTCTCGGTGTCTGAGACCAGCTGTCTCGAAGAGTAGTGTCAATCATCGGTACGGGTCGTCCGCCTAATCAAAGTTAATGCATAAAAAATGTGTATTTCGAATGCCTCATGAAGCATCTTCACAGCATAATTGACTGCTGAAGCTCTTGAGCAGCTCTTGGAAGGGATCCCAACCGTGCTGTGGATTCCAATACCAAGAGTTGATCATTTGTAAAACGAATGGGAGATGGCACGATAGCTCCTGCGTTATTTCAGCACCAAATGATTAAAACGGGATATATAAGTAACCCACGCATCCCATGAGAACAGTGTCAATGACCCCTCGTGTCCAACAAGAATGGTACAGCCGTGTCAAAGCAGAATATGGAAGCGCAGCCATTGCTGCTCGCATGTTGCAATATTTAATTGCCGTAGGCGGTTCAGACACGCTCATCAATACATGTATGCGCATTGTCCGAGACGAGCTCGATCATGCCCGTCTTTCTCACGAGTGCCTCGTGGCCTTTGGGGGCAACCATCTTTCTGTATCCATTCATGCGGATGATCTTTCAAAGGTCCCTACGCAAAACAATATATTGCCGCAAATGCTTGATGAGTTGACCCAGTCATTTTTGCTTGGAGAAAGCTTTGCAGTGCCCCTTTTTCATGGCATGTACGCCAATGCAAAACATCCATTGGCCAAAGCAATGCTGACCCGTGTTTTACAAGACGAAGGCACACACCGTGCATTTGGCTGGGCGGTACTAGATGCCATGCTTCAACGCCCAGGCACAGAGATACGAATGTACATTTCAACACGGCTACCAGATTTGCTCACCAAGTTCAAAGCAGCCTACGCCCCAGAAAATTCACAAGACACCTTGTCCCAAGCAGAATTAGACTTCGGCCTGATGCAACCATCCGATTATTACCGGATTTGGAAAACCTGCTACAGTGAAGACCTCATGCATCGATTTCAAGCCCGTCAAATCGAATGTCCCCCGTTTCATTCACTGTAATTTTAGAGTATTTTACTGATTCGACCGCTTTTGAAACATGTCACTGGTCTGCTGCCAAGCATCTTTTAAGGAATCAGAAACCAATGAATAGAGTTTCTCTGGGTCTCCAGTTTTTGGACTGTTACCTGCACTAACAATTACACCAGTTTCTACTGAGACAATTCTAAGATTTGAAAGTACTTCACTGTCGTTTGTTTGTTGCACAGTCCCCAAAAGCATGTAGCTTGCACCCTCTTGAAGGGGGTATGGTTTTCCACTTTCTCTGGCCATCTCAGCATCCCGCTTAATGTTTTCAATGGACGGTAAAATTCCAGCTTTGGCATCCAACCGTGCGGTCACCTCAATCAAGTGATCCGACTTTAAGTCGGCTTGCACATTATAGGCGTTTTCAAAGTCTCCACCTGCAATACTGTCAGGGATTCCCAAAATAACGGCAGTTCTGAGTGGATTAAAATTGGCAGCCTCTTCCTTTGCAATGGGATCTTCCATGTCCACTGTCACCCAGTTGGTCTGCTCTTCGGGTCGTATGGTGTTATTTGTATTGACAGGCTGTTGTGGTTCTTGATTTTTTGCGGCCACATTGACAAGGTTTCCCTGAGTGTTGCTCATTGCTGTTCTCCATACTTCACAGTAAACAATTGTATAGAATGGACCAACAGTATAGCCGTTTACATCTGAAAATCTAATCAAATGGACACATCCGCTGAAAAATGACCCTTCTCGTTGACCGATTCATCAATTTGTTCAAATGGCCTTTGGCACTTTCAGCTTTGGTCTGTCTGCTCCCCGCCATTCATTGCTCTGCGCGCGTGATTGCATTGATCATCGGAAGCGCACACTCTCTTCAACCTTTTTTGTTTGGCCTCTTTGGTTACCTCGTGTTTTGGATGATCCTATTTAGACATCGGACCGCTGGGTCATTTTTATCCACACTCGAACACGAATGTACGCATGCCATCGTTGCACTTTTAACTTTGCATGGGGTCAGAGGCATGCGAGTCACCTGGAATGAGGGGGGACATGTACGATACACAGGAGGGGTCGGAAACTGGCTCATCACCATCGCCCCTTATTTTATACCAACCATCAGTATTCTCGCCATTCTGGTCACACAATTTATGGCGGTTCAACAAACCCCTGTTTCACAAGGTGTGATTGGTGCCACGGTCGGATTCCACTTGGGGTCAAGCTACCTTGAAACCCATGACGCACAAAGCGATTTAAAAAAAGTCGGATATGTGTTCTGCCTCTGTTTTCTACCCACAGCCAATCTGCTGGTTTACAGCCTTCTCTTGGCATTCATATGGGACGGAAGCGCTGGTCTCACAGGCACATTGGATTATTTTTTTGAAATGAGTATCAATGCATTTCAATGGGTCGTTCAAAAGCCGTCACTTTAGGCCAAGTCCCAATAGCGTTCTTTGGCAATGGCCTTCTCAGCCTGAATGGATAATATGTGAACCCCATGTATGAGGTTGGCAAACCGATGATCCGTGGTGTAGCCAAAAACATAGCGCATGTAGATTTGTTGCAGGATAACGGCAATTCTCCATAAGCCATAGACATAGTAAAAGACAGGATCGTTCACGGTTCGTCCTGTGGCCTGCTCATACCTTGCCACTGCCAATTGCCTGCTGATGTATCCCTTTTCGTGAGTTGGACCTACCGGCAATAAACGCATAGGCTGAGGATCATTGGCATCGACCCAATACCCCAAAGACGCACCCAAATCCATCAATGGACATCCAAGTGTCGCCATTTCCCAATCCAAAACTGCAACCAAATCAGCCGTTTCGGGTGACAATACAACATTGTCGATTTTATAGTCATTGTGTATGAGCGTGGCCCCAGCTTCTGTGGGCATGTGAGATGCCAGCCACTCAGCAATATTAAACATCCTTGGTATCTGCTCTGTCTGGGCTGCAATGTATCGCTTAGCCCAGCCCTCAATTTGACGGCGTACATACCCCTCGGGCCGACCCAATCCGCTTAAACCAGCCGCATCAACATTCACACCGTGAATCTCACCAAGTGCATCAACCAGCTGACCTGAAAAATCACACAATGCTTCAGCAGTGCTGAGTGTTGCAGGAAGCTGTTTGCGGATAATGATGCCTTCTACCTTTTCCATCAGGTAAAAGGGGGAACCCAAAACAGTCTCATCATCGCAATAGAGGTACGGTTCAGGAACCTTGTGATAAGTGGGGTGAAGGGCACTAAGTATCTGATATTCACGGCCCATGTCATGCCCCCCTTTGGCAGATGCGCCAACTGGCGGCCGTCGCAAGACCCAAGCATTTTCTTCATCCTGAATCAGATAACTGAGGTTGGAATAGCCAGATGGAAACTGACTCTGCTGAAGCGCACCAGAAAGGACCATCCCGCTGCCCTCCAAATATAAACGGAGTGCGTCAAGGTCAAGTGCCTCGCTGTCTCTCACAGCCACTGTACGGTTTGCAGTCATGTGTCAGTTTATCCCTGTTTGTATGGCTTGAGCTCCAAACGAGCTACTCTGGCTTTGTGAACTTCGTCTGGTCCATCATAAATCCGTGCACCTCGCTCATGTCGGTACCAGAATGACAGAGGGGTTTCGTCTGTAATTCCCAATGCCCCGTGGGTTTGTATGGCCCGATCAAGGACTCGATGCAAAACATCAGCCACAAAAAACTTAATGATGGATACTTCTTTTCGAGCAGCCGAACTCCCCGCCTTGTCAATTGTCTGAGCCGCTTGCATGACAAGAAGCCGTGACGCATTGATTTCAGCGCGGGATTCAGCAATCCAGTTCTGAATGGTTTGCTTGTCAGACAAATGGACACCGATGTCCAATTCTCTGGTCGCAGCTCGTCGACACATCAACGAGAGTGCCCGTTCACAAATCCCAATCCACCGCATACAATGGTGAATTCGACCTGGCCCCAAACGCTTTTGGGCGATCATAAAACCAAATCCCTCTCCCCCAATGCGATTGGACACCGGAACCCTTACATTGGTGTAGCGCATTTCCGAATGAGAGAACCAATCTTCGCCGTTCTCACCCATGATCGAAATATTTCGAACCCGTTCGACTCCATTTAAGTCAAGAGGAACGATAATTTGAGATGCGCGTAAGTGTTTTTGTTCATTTGGGTTTGTCACAGCCATCACAATTGCAAAAGACGCCCCATCTGCCCCAGTTGTAAACCATTTGTGTCCGTTGATGACATAGTGGTCGCCGTCACGAATGGCTGTTGTGCCTAAGTTTACCGGATTTGAGCCTGCAAAAGCGGGTTCGGTCATTGAGAAACAAGAGCGAATGCGTCCTGCAACCAAGGGCTTTAAAAACTCAGATTGTTGTTCAGGTGACCCAAACTGATGTAATACCTCCATGTTACCCGCATCAGGCGCTTGGCAACCAAAGACATAGTGCCCCAAAGGTGATTGCCCCAAAATTTCGCCCATCTTTGCCAGTTCTACCAAACTAAGTCCCATACCACCTACTTCTATTGGCATGTGTGGCGCCCACCAGCCAAGCGCTTTAACCTCTGAACGGAGCTCATTCAGTTTGGGTAAAAGTGCTTTGAATGAACCATGCTCAAAAAATGAATCTTCAAGAGAAAAAAGCGATGATTCGACAAAATCTTGAATGGCCAACTTCGGAAAAGGCGTCATATAAAGGCTCTCAAAATAAAAAAACAGGACCAGCGAAAACCGTATCATACATTAACCATCAATCAAAGGCTCAGACATGACATCATCCATAGTTGGACTTTGGTCCCTCACCGAATTTGTGATTAAATCACCCTCGGCTCAGTCTATTAAATGGCCATTTGGACAGAAACCGTTCGGTTATTTGAGTTACCACTTCAGTGGGCACATGCAAGCTCTGTTGTGTCATGAAACCCGCAGTCCTTTCCCAAAAGATCTTGAACACGCCCATCTTGCAAACGACCAAGTCAAGGCGCAAGCCTTTAATGAAAGCCTTAGTTATGGTGGGGAATGGAGGCGGACAGGTAATCATATGGCACATCATGTGCAATTTGCGACCAATCCACAAATTATGGGTCAAGTCCTGACTCGCAGAATTGATACACTCGATGATAAAATTCTAATTCTGAGCTACGATGTGCCAAGCCGTAAAGGGCTCTTGGAGTATATTCTAAGCTGGCATAAAATCTCACCATCGGAGTGATCATGCAAGCCATCGACTACTTTACTCGTCACAACAAGACCTTAAAAGCGGCGTTGAATGCCTGCAGCCAAAGACATTATTGGAGCCCATTCCAAGAATCTCCAGCCTCTCGCCACCACCCAACAGGCGCAAAATCAAAGGGCCGAGATCGATTTGAGTCCTTGCTGCATACACAGTTTCTACTCCATCACCCCGAGACAACAAGCTGGGTCGGACAGGAGGTTTCTCCCTACACCGGTCAGCGCTTGGGGATCTCATATGCCCAAGGATCAGCAGAATCTCACTTTAAAGCAGCACAAGCCGCCCTACCAAAATGGGCTGCCCTTGGCGTAGAAGAAAGAATTGGGATTTGCATTGAAATGCTGATGCGCTGCGAGCAGCAAGGCTTTGAAAATCTTTTTGCCACAATGCATACGGCAGGAATGCCTTTTACAATGGCATATGCAGGCGCTGGGGCCAATGCACTCGATAGAGGATTAGAAGCACTCTGCTACGCTTACAAAGCCATGAGAGATGTCCCAACAGAAGGCACATTCAACCGTCATTTTGGTGCTCAAAATTCTGCATATCTTAAAAAAAAATACCGGCTAATTCCGAGAGGACCAGCAGTGGTCATTTGTTGCGGCACTTTTCCCACTTGGAATGCGTACCCTGCCATCATGGCCAATTTGGCCACAGGCAACCCAGTAATTGTGAAACCACATCCAAATGGAATCCTCCCAATGGCATTTGTGGTCAAAGCCTGCCAGGACCTGCTGGTGGAATTGAAACTTGACCCGCACCTAATCACCCTTGCGCCAGATGACCCGCACCATCCGATCACCCTTGAACTGATCAAAAATCCAAGATGTGCCATTGTTGATTTTACAGGAAGCCCGAAGTTTGGAACTTGGATTGAAACGCATATCCGACATGCTCAAATCTACACTGAAACGGCTGGGTGCAATGCCATTGTTCTGGAATCTACAGATGACTTTTTAGGAATGGTTAAAGCCATTGGGCAATCACTGTGCCTATTTTCCTCGCAGATGTGTACCAGCCCGCAAAATATTTATTTCCCACAAAATGGAATAGATACCAATGAAGGACACATCAGTCTGATGCGGTTCACTGAAGCCCTGAGCCACCAAATCGATCAGTTTGTTTTCAATTCCAAAACAGCAGCGGCCTTATGCGGGGCTGTGATGTCGCCACGGACCATCTCAGATATCCAGAGATTGTCGGAACAATGCCGAGACAAAATCATTCGTCATTCCTCAACATACTCGCATCCAGATTTTCCGAATGCTCGAACGGCAACCCCCCTTCTCGCATTTACGAAAGAGAATATTCATCATGAGGAACACTTTGGCCCGATGGCTTTTGTGATTCCATCGGACAATGCTTTGGATGGCTTAGAACAGGCCGCCCAGCTTGCCCTGTCTCATGGCTCAATTGCAGCCTATGCATACAGTGCCAACGAAGACTTCATCGAACAAATCGAAAATCGATATGCCCAAGCTGGTGCGTCAATTGGGATTAATCTGTGTGCACAGTTGCCAATAAATTTCACGGCCGCCTACAGCGATTATCATGTCACAGGACTTAATCCTGCGGGAAATGCATGTCTCACCGATCTGGCATTCGTGACCAACCGTTTTCGAATAGTGCAATCCAAACGAGAATTCCGTACACCGTAATTGACTTGACCAACAATGGAACCATCAATTAAGGCATTTCGCTATAGTTTACTATTACAGCCCTTTGAAATGACTCATCATGGTCGCACCATCTGTGTGAATACAGTCTTTCACCAGACTTGACCCACCCACTTTGGGTTTCTTGAAAACAAAGTGGCGATGAAAACGGCGATAAAATTGACTCTGGGGTTCAAATTTTGCCAAAATGGGAAAAAAAATCAGCTTTTTGAAAGATTCAGTTAGGGGTCTGGTAGGACCAAATATTACCAATCTTACAGGAGCAGATACAATGTGGGCTGTTTGGATGATGAGTTGTTCTATGGACGATTGTCCGCCAAATGCAATTTTGGCACCCACCGGTGCATGTATCATCAATGACAATACTCTCAATGCAGACACGGCCAAAATGGACAGTGGCAATGCGTCAACGGACTCCAACTTAAACTGGCAAAGACTAGACGAACAATGTCTGCCGACAACAGACGGCACGGACCCAATATTTGAAACGGCTGAACTGTTTGTTCAGGACTATGTATTTGCAGAGATAATTGACAGTGAGGCCGATTTGGAACATGCGGCACTATGGACTGTGGGTGAAGGGGGGTTAATGGCATTCGACTTGAGTGAGGTTGACTCACCATCCTTCACCAAAGCCACGCATCCAACGGACTGGGACCACCGATTTTATCAGTTGGTGCTCGGAACATATCCGGCATTGTATGCCACACACCGTGATGAAGGTTTGGCTGTGTACAGTCGAACTGATGTTTCACAACCCGAGTTGATAACCACCATCGAAACAAACAATTTGGGAGGCGGAACTGTTGTAAATGAACGGCTCTACATTACAGATCATACCGGCGGACTACATACTTTTGATGTCAGCAATCCCATGCAGCCATCACTGATTTCTTCACAGGATTACAGTGGAAGTCCATGGAAGGCCATTGCACACGGGAACTTCCTTTACTTGGCCGATAACCAGAAGGGCGTCGTTGTATTCGGCATTCACGATCCAGACAGTCCATTGTATTTGGGACACACGGTTGCAAAAGGAGGTGTACAAGATCTCACTATCTCGGAAGACGGGAATGCACTTTATGCTGCGGTGGGTGCCTTTGGTCTGGAAACTTTTTCACTGGCCAATCCAGAACGCCCAGAATCAGTCGGTCACATCCCTATTCACCACTCAGCCGTTGCGGTAGACATTGGCGGTTCAAATCTATGGGTTGCCACACAGCGAGACATCGTTTTATTCGACGCTCAAGTTCCGTTGACACCAAAACTGATCGCCACAGAGCAAACTGAACAGTGGGCAATGACCGTCAGTGCCACAGAGCAATATGCCTATGTGGGAGATTGGGGCTACCTCAGAACTTATGAGCGCACACCCAATGTGGTTGCAAGCGACCTCGATCTCAGTGTTAATTTGCTCCAACTTCAAGCAAATGGTCAGATTAAGGTGCGGGCATCAAACTTTGGGAACAGTCCATTGCAACTTCAAGGAGCCACCAGTTCAAGCCCCGAACTAATTGTAGAAGCCAGTTCTGCCACCCTAGACAGTGGAGAGAGTGGCTGGCTTAGAATAACAACCACTGAAGATTTCGACACTGCTGAAGTTTGCATCGCAAGCAATGACCCGGACGAACCCGTTCAACGAATAAAAGTCACTGCCAGTGGTGAGGGTGGAACAGACCTTGGAACCGCCGCACCTGACTTTACCTTGGTGGATCTAGAAGGTCAAAGTCATACACTCTCTGATTACAGAGGACAGCCAGTATTGCTCTGTTACTTTGCCACATGGTGACCGGTATGTCCGTCTGAGGTCTCGGACATTCAACACAGCCTTTGGCAGAAATACAAAAATCAAGGCCTTCGTGTATGGGGCATTGCATCACAAGAAAACAAAGAAGCTGTCGAGCGGTTTAAAGAACAGTACGGCATTGCCTTTCCCATTCTTCTTGATACGGATGGGCGTGTTCATCAACAATATCAACAACCTATGGCCTTCCCTTCTGCCGCATATCCTCAAGACTGGATCATCGATACCAACGGAAATATCGTCTATGTAAACAACGGATTTGAAGTGGACTCGATGCAGACCATCATCGAGAACCAGTTGGAATAAAGAGGCACGAGAACACACAGTCCAAGATTTTCAAACGCATCTGGCTGCCGAATGTTTCTATGCTATCATGTAATCAACAAGGTAAACACATATGCGACTTTCATGGATCAGTTTGCTGCTGCTGGCATGCCAGACAGACATTCCCAAACCCACTTTAGAATCTGAAGTAGAAGCATACGGCAGTTATGCAGATCAAGATGGCGACGGATTTGGTAGTGAAGACGATTGCGATGACAATGACGCAGGCGTAAACAGCGGCATTGTAGAAGTTTGCGATGGGATCGACAACAATTGTGACGGTCAAATCGATGAGGGTGTGACAGAAACATACTACGCAGACGCAGATGGAGATGGCTTTGGCGACAGCGGCAACACAGTGGAGGCGTGTGAGTCTCCAGATGGATTTGTCCCCATTGCCAATGACTGTGATGACACCAATATGGACATCTACCCCGGCGCACCTGAGTTTTGCGATGGTATCGACAACAACTGCGATGGAATCTTAGATGAGGGTGATCAACAAATATTCTATACTGACAACGATGGCGACGGTTTCGGTGATGCCAATGCGCCAATCACCATCTGTTCTGAGACCCTTGGTGCAGTAAACAATGCAGATGATTGTGATGACAGCAACGCCGATGTCAACCCAGACATGGAAGAAGTCTGCGACGGAACCGACAATGACTGTAATGACATGGTGGATGAAGGCGTCACCCAGACTTTTTATCAAGACAACGATGGTGACCAATATGGCTCATCATTGAGCATCGAGGCCTGTGAACAGCCACCGGGCTATGCCTCCAATGGTTCCGATTGTGATGACAGCAACACCTTTATTAATCCATCCGCATTTGAAGTGTGCGATTATATTGACAATGACTGTAATGGTTTTGCAGATGAGGGCTTAGATCAAACCCAATACGCAGATGGCGATGGCGATGGCTATGGAGACGCCAACAGTGTCATTGAGTCATGCTTTATCATCAATGGCTATGTCCTTGACAGCACAGATTGCAATGACACTGAAAGTACGATTAATCCAGGAGAACCTGAGGTTTGTAACGGCATAGATGACGACTGCAGCGGAGCAGCAGACGACGGACTGCTATTCGTGGACTACTACACCGATGCCGACGGGGATGGCTTTGGTGAGGGTTCCAGTGGACAAAATCTGTGTGAGCAACCCAATGGAACTGTTACAAACAACACGGATTGTGACGACAACAACAATGCCATTAACCCTGCTGTGGCCGAAGTGTGTAATGGCATCGACGACGATTGCAGTGGCGCATCAGACGACGGTCTTACATTTATCGATTATTACACGGACTCAGACAATGATGGTTTTGGCAACCCGAATATTTCGTTTAATGCGTGCGCCCAGCCCAACGGCACAGTAACCAACAGCTCCGATTGCGACGATGCAAGCCCAGTTGTCAATCCAATTGCCAGCGAAGTATGCAATGGCATTGACGATGACTGTGACGGCAGCATTGACAGCAATGCCATCGATGTGATTGCATTTTACCCAGATTTCGATGGCGACAACTTTGGAGCAGGTAACCCCATTTTTCAATGCAATCAGCCCCTCGGATTTTCGCCCACCAATACGGATTGTGATGATGGTGAAGTCAATGCTTTTCCTGGAAATCCTGAAGTATGCGATGGCATAGACAACGATTGTAATGGCTCAACGGATGAGGGTTTGAGCACATACAACTGGTTTGCAGACTTTGATGGCGACGGCTACGGAGACCCACTAAATGTGACGATGAGTTGTTTGCAACCCAGTGGATACATTTCAGACGGAACGGACTGTGATGACAACGATCCGGACAGCTCTCCGGATGGAACAGAGGTCTGTGACAACATTGACAACGACTGCAATGGTATCACAGATGACTCGACCGCAACCGATGCACTGCCTTGGTACTGGGATGGAGATGGAGATCAGTTTGGTGATGGTCCTGTCGTGTATTCATGCACACAACCGCCATCCCACTCCTCAACCAATGGGGATTGTAATGACAGCGTCAATACTGCGTATCCAAACGCACCGGAGTTATGTGACAGCATCGACAACGATTGTGATGGGATTGTCGACAATGGCGTGCTTGGAACAAGCGCATCCTGTCCTGCTGAAGATTGTGCGGAAATCCTTGCGATGGATCCAAACGCCGTCAACGGAAATTATTATTTAGACCCAGGCCTGTATGCATGTGAGATGAATACGGCTGGTGGAGGCTGGACCCGTATCGTCGAAGCCGCACCCGTATGGGGAACAAGTTACAGCTCGGCTTCATACAACGGTGAAGGGTTTACCTGGAGTCAAATGTTGTTTCGGCACCATTCAGGCTCCGTTCATGCGCATTGTACCTATCCCCAGTCGTTGACCGGCTGTAACAACATTGGTTTCAGATTCACCAACGAAACATGGGCAGTTGCTCAAAATTGGGGCTCGTCACTGTGCGGATTGTCTGTGACCTCTGCTTACACTGGTAGCACACAGTATATTGGAGGTTGGGACTTTATTATTTCTAGATCCACATCCACCAGTACAGTACAAATAGGCACATTGGAAGGCATCGCCAGCTGTACCACAGGAGACAATCCCGGACAAGCCTATATTGACCTGTGGGTGCGATAGTCATCAGATGTTTAATCTGAAGCAGATTTTGTCTTTATGGCAGATGTTGTGTTCTGAAGTAGCCACCGGTACTTTCTATGCTAGTATAAATGTAGGACAAGGGGCCCTATATGCGATTTTCATGGATCAGTTTGCTGCTGTTGGCATGCCGAACAGAAATCCCAAAACCTTCTTATGTAGCTGAACTAGAAGAAGAATACGCCGATTATGTAGATCAAGATGGCGACGGATTTGGCTTCGAAGACGATTGTGATGACAATGATGCTGGCGTAAACAGCAGTATTGAAGAAGTCTGCGATGGCATCGATAACAATTGTGATGGTCAGATTGATGAAGGTGTGACAGAAACCTTCTACGCTGATGCAGATGGAGATGGTTTTGGAGACAGCACAATCACGGTAGATGCATGTGAAGCGCCGAGTGGCTATGTACCAGTCGCAAACGACTGTGATGACACCAACATGGACATCTACCCTGGCGCACCTGAGTTTTGCGATGGACTAGATACGAACTGCGACGGGAGCATAGATGACGGTGAACAAACATTTTTCGCCGACAATGATGGCGATGGTTTCGGAGATGCAAATGCACCTGTTACAAGCTGTGATGAATCCTCTGACGCAGTTGACAATGCAGATGATTGTGACGACAGCAATGCCGATGTCAATCCAGACATGGAAGAAATCTGCGATGGACTAGACAATGACTGTAATGACATGATCGATGACGGTGTCACTTCGACCTTCTATCAGGACAACGATGGTGATCAGTACGGCTCTTCCCTGAGCATCGAGGCATGTATTATGCCACCTGGTTACGCCACCAATGGTTCCGACTGTGATGACAGCAACACCTTCATTAATCCATCCGCATTTGAAATATGCGACTACATCGACAATGACTGCAATGGTTTTGTTGATGAGGGTCTGGCTCAAGCCCAATATGCAGATGCTGATGGCGATGGCTATGGAGATGCCAACACTGTCATTGAGGCATGTTTAATCATTAATGGTTATGTCTTTGACAACACAGATTGCAACGACAACGAACCCATTATTAATCCGGGAGAACCAGAGGTTTGTAACGGAATAGATGACGATTGCAGCGGAACAGCAGACGATGGCCTGTTGTTTGTAGACTACTATACGGATGCCGACGGGGATGGTTTTGGAGATGGGTCTAGTGGACAGAACTTGTGTTACCAACCCAGTGGGACGGTCACAAACAACACCGACTGCGACGACAACAACAATGCCATCAACCCAGCTGAAGCTGAAATCTGCAATGGCATTGACGACGATTGCAGTGGTGCAGCGGACGACGGGCTCACATTTATCGACTTTCACATTGATTCAGACAATGATGGATTTGGAAACCCAAACATTTCCTTCAATGCGTGCAATCAGCCCAACGGAACTGTGACAAACAGTTCTGATTGCGACGATTCGAACTCAGCAATCAATCCAAATGCCAGCGAAGTTTGCAATGGCATTGACGACGATTGCGACGGCAGCATCGACAGCAATGCCATCGATGTACTTGCGTTCTATCCAGATTTCGATGGCGACAACTTTGGCGCAGGCAACCCCATTTTTCAGTGCAACCAGCCCCTTGGATTTTCAGTTGCCAATACGGATTGTGATGACACCAACAGTGCCATAAATCCAGCAGCCTCTGAAATCTGTAATGGAATCGATGACAACTGTGACAGTCAAATCGATGAGGGTATCCCGACAAACACATACTACACGGACAGTGATGGTGATGGGTATGGTGACCCCACAGCCACAAACAACAGTTGCAGCCAACCGAATGGCACAGCCAATAACGCCAATGACTGTGACGATGGAAACGCCGCAGTAAATCCCAATGCCTCCGAAATCTGCAACAATATTGACGATGATTGTGATGGCTTCGTCGATGAAAGCTCTGGCAACAATGGACCCCAATGGTATTATGATGCGGATGGCGATGGGTATGGTTCAGGCTCACCTGCTTCGTCCTGTAATCAGCCCACTGGTTATGTAAGTTTAGACGGAGACTGCAATGATTCCGACAACAGCATTAACCCTGGTGCCGCAGAAGCCTGTAATGGATATGACAATGACTGCGACGGAACCATTGACTCAGCTTCTGTCTGTCCATGTAATTTTAATGTGTATGGTGGCGGCAGCTATTTGTTCTGTACCTCACGAAGAAATTGGTTTGATGCACAGAACTTCTGTGATGATTACGGCTACCACATGGTCACCATCACAAGCGCAGGCGAAAACAGTTGGGTCGATGGACGTGCGGACAGCTATTCCAACCAAAAGTGGTGGATAGGCATCAATGACCTTGGCCAAGAAGGAAACTTTCAGTGGGAAGATGGGACTCCTGTGACCTACTCCAGATGGCATCCCAATGAGCCCAATAATGCAGGAGGGAATGAAGATTGTGGACAACATAACCGCTATTCTGGTGGCTACTGGAACGATGAACCCTGCTCGAGTGCGTTTCGATTTATTTGTGAAGCCAACCCGTAAGTTCTGGCATTTGGTTTAAATCTGTCTTTCGGCAAACACAGTTTCCGTTGGGTTTAGACCATCTTTAATGACATGCACTGATGACCATTAACCAAAAAACACTAATCAAGTTTATCGCACAGGCTCCACCCGACATCAT
>JAYYJC010000181.1:0-2689 GCA_036146655.1 Myxococcota bacterium
GTTTTGCATCAGAGATTCAGGACATTCAAAAGCTTGGCATTCAGGTAGCAGTGGTTATTGGCGGCGGTAATATCTTTAGAGGACTTGCGGGTGCGTCAAAAGGTATGGATAGAGCACAGGCTGACTCAATGGGTATGCTTGCCACTGTCATAAATGCCCTTGCACTTCAAGATGCGCTTGAACAAAAGGGGTGCTACACAAGGGTAATGTCAGCAATCAAAGTAGATCAAATTTGTGAGCCCTACATCCGCCGTCGAGCCATTCGACATCTTGAAAAGGGCAGGGTGGTTATCTTTGGCGCAGGTACTGGTAATCCATATTTTTCAACCGATACTGGTGCTGCATTGAGAGCCGCTGAGATACATGCTGATGTCATTTTAAAGGGTACAAAGGTGGATGGTGTTTACACAAAGGATCCCGTTCAGCACAAAGATGCTGTTTTAATTCCCCAACTCAACCATATGGAAATGCTCAGTAAAAACTTAAAGGTCATGGACGCCACTGCAGCTTCATTGTGTATGGATAATAATCTTCCCATTATCGTCTTTAATCTTCATCAGCCTGGGAACATTCATCGAATTGTAATGGGTGAAAAGATTGGAACAAGTGTACTGAGCTAAAGGCTTTACATTGGTGTTGAGATCCGTTAAATTTCAACAACCATATATTGGGGTTATCATGGAAGAATATTTAGAAATTATGGATGAGTCTTTTGAGTCAGTCATCACCTCATTCAAACAGAGATTAGTAACCATTCGAACTGGGCGGGCATCACCACAGCTATTGGAAAATGTTCAGGTCGAGGTCTCTGCATATGGTTCTCGAATGCCTCTTAATCAGTTGGCCTCAATCAATGCGCCTGATGCACGGTTATTGACTTTGAACCCTTGGGACAAAAGCACCATTGCAGACATTGAACGTGGCATTCTTCATTCTGGTCTGGGCCTCAACCCCAGCAACGATGGTCAAAAGATTATTGTTCCGATTCCAGCGCTAACGGGTGAACGCCGCCAAGAGTTGGTTCGCCAAATATATCAGTATGCTGAAGAGTTTCGTATCAGTGCACGAAAAGTTCGCCGTGAGTACAACGATATTGTGAAGTCTGCAGAGACAGACAAAGAAATATCTGAAGATGATTCTCGTCGGTATCAAACAAGAATACAGACTTCAACTGATGCTTGTATTACCGATATTGACAACTTGGCCAAATCCAAAGAAGCAGAAGTTCTGGAAGTATAAACCGAGCAATGCGTATTCCTAAACATCTGGCCATCATCATGGACGGCAATGGGCGTTGGGCAGAGACTCGAGGCCTACCGCGCACTGCAGGTCACGAAGAAGGTGCGGTCAGCGTTCGTGAAATCGTCAGAGCATCACGGCAACTTGGCGTGAAAGTCTTAACACTCTACTCTTTTTCAACAGAAAATTGGAAGCGTCCTCAAGAAGAAGTCACGGCCCTTATGAAGCTTCTTAAACGGTATGTTATGGAGGAGCGCAGTGAAATTCTAGACAATGGGATTCGATTGAATGCCATTGGTCAGATTGACCGTTTACCGCCATTTGTCCGTTTACCTTTACGAGGACTCATATTAGACTCCCGTCAAAACACGGACATGATTTTGAACCTGGCTTTGTCTTACGGGTCTCGTGCAGAAATTACAAGCGCATTTAAGTCCCTAGCAACGGATGTTCAAGCTCGCCGAATCACACTCGAGGACATCGACGAACAAATGATTTCTGATCGGTTATTCACTTCTGGAATGCCCGATCCTGACTTACTAATCCGAACATCAGGTGAATTAAGGCTTTCTAACTTTCTTTTATGGCAATGTGCATATGCTGAGATTTATGTTTCTGATTTGCCCTGGCCTGACTTCAGGCGCCCCCAGTTGGAGGCCGCATTTCTGAGTTTTGGTGAGAGAGAGCGTCGCTTTGGTCAAACAGGGCAGCAGTTACGAGATGGTAAGCCGTGATTATCCGAATCATTGCTGCATTGGTCGGATTGGCAATTGTTGTTCCAGCCCTTGTTTGGGGCGGAGAAATTGGTTTTAAAGGATTAATCTTCGTTGTCTGTATTTTGGCCACTGACGAGTTCTTGAGAATGGTCCTTCCAGAGAATAAACCAGTATGGCCGATGGTTCATCTCATATATGCACTCGCTATTTTGGCATGGATGATTTTTCCAGAGCATGCTCTGTATGTTCTATGTGTGTCTCAGATTATTATGTTGCTTGGTTCAGTGGTTTTATTCAACGATAACCATGTCGGTCTTCGGAATGCAGCATCGATAAATATGGGCTTTTTATACATTCCATTTTTACTAAGTCAGTTGGTGGCTCTTCGGTTAAGCGAAAATGGACTGACGCTTATATTCTTCTGCCTTATTCTGACTTGGGCCGCAGACTCTGGCGCTTACTTTGCTGGTCGGGCTTTTGGGAAACACAAACTTGCGCCAAGGGTATCGCCCAATAAAACTTGGGAAGGGGCCATTGGGGGGTTCTTAACCGCAATGGTCTGTGCTCTTTTCATTAACAACACCTATTTGAATATTGATTTTGTGCACTTGATCGTGTTGGTGGTCCTTCTCGATATTGTGAGTATTCTGGGTGACCTTTTTGAGTCCATGCTAAAGCGGGCTGTCAATGTGAAAGACTCTGGGTGGATCATGCCTGGACATGGTGGAATACTG
>JAYYJC010000182.1:0-3147 GCA_036146655.1 Myxococcota bacterium
AGGCCAGACACAACCAATGACGCTTCCAGACAATAAATCAAAATATAAAAGCATTGCTCGTGGGGTCATTTTAAAGTCGATTCTGCCAACTGTGGTTTTACTGTGGTTAATCGAGATTGGAATCCGGCTTCTTTTACCTCACTTCTCCCCCAGCACATACAATCAATTGCTTCGATTTTTTAGAGGCTCCGAAGGGATTGAAGACCGATCCATGATTTATGAACCGCATCCCTATGTGGGTTATGTTCAAACCGGAGATGAAGATGGTAATACGGTTAATTCGGATGGCTTTAACTTTCCAGAGTACACTCGAGTAAAACCCAAAAACACACTTCGGATTGCAGCACTCGGCGGTTCAACTACCGCAGGACCGAATGCATGGCCACATCAGCTAGAACAGCAACTTAGCAACGAGGGATTGAGTGTAGAAGTGCTCAATTTTGGAACCCCCGGATGGACCAGCGCAGAATCAACGGTCAACTATGTTCTCAATGCACAAGACTATGATGCAGATTTGGTTATCGTTCATCATGCGGCCAATGACATCGGCCCATTGTCACATCCAAACTTCCATCCAGATTACCGCCATTACCGAAAAGTACTTCAAATGAGTGCGGAGGACCAAGCACAAACACGGTTGTCTCAACAGCTTCGGTATCAAGTTGACTCTTTTCTCGGCGGTCAGAGCTTCACCTACATCTTTCTTCGCTACCTGTTCATCGGATTGGATCGTCCGCAGTTTGATCTCCAATACTTAACTGTTCACAGTGTTGAAAATACAATCTCTGGTCCAATGCCTCGACAGTCTGATGAAAGTAAAGCCAAAACATTTTTACGCAATCTAGACAGCATCACACTGCTCGCCAAATCACATGGAGCACAATTGTTGTTTGTCACTATCCCCTTTGTGAAGAGCACAACAGCTCAACTTATGCCTGGCTGGGATACCCGCACGGATGATGAATTGGCCAAGCAAAATGAGAGGGTGCTTAGTTGGGCCAAGCAAAAAGAATATGCTCATTTGGACCTTCAGCCGGTCATTGGAGACAAACCAGACCTGTATGAAGATCACATTCACCTCACAATAGAAGGTGAGAAGCTGAAAGCTCAGGAAATACGAAAGGCCATTCGTACTTACAACTTATTGGCGGATTGAGTTCGGAATGTCCACATTGGCCAGCTGAAGCCAAGTACGGTGAAGTGGACTTTGGGCCACTGACCACACCCAACCGTTTCGCCATGGCCATTCCTTTACGGCACCACGGTAGGCTGAAATAGAGTTTGAATAGGCGGCCAACCGTTCAATCCATCCCGGTTTGAGTGAGATTCCAAGGCCACGCTCCGTCAATGCGCCAAGCTCATTGCACAGCATTTCGTAGTCACTGTAGTGATGAGACACCACTTCTCCAACAGTAGACCCTTTTGCCTGACACAGAAGCCCAAAGATACAATTCCACAAATATTTTTCAGCCATACCTTGTTGATAAACCAAGGCATCAACTGCCGTGGCTTTGATGCCGCCTTTTGCCAAAAAGTCGACAAAGGTTTGCGCCTTCGGTCCGGTCACAATGGTACCGCCGCCATCCACAGGCAAATCACCGCGTTTTGAAATGGCAAAGTACAGCAGTGCCTGAGTAACTTCTGTCAGGCCATTTTTGGACAGCCAACTGTTGAGCATTCCATTTTGGACAAATATTAGATCGCTTCTACGATTCATTTGTGTTTTACCCAAAACAGCATCCAAATCATCATTTCTGGTGCACACTACAATGGGGCCAGTGTCTTGTGGAAGGTTTTGAGAACGGTCCACCAGTGTGTGATGATGTGATATTCCAGAAAGAAATGTACCGATGCGGCCGGCACCAACGATGGTCCAATGAATCATTCGGCCCCCCTAAAGTGAACTTGGGCCGCTGTGCGGCCCAAAAATTTTTAACACAAATCTCGTTCGAATGCCCTAGGGCGTCTGAAGTTCAAAGTCACACACAATTCCACCGGTAAGTCTAAATTGCATGTTCCACGAAGAGTCTTTCGGAACAGACTTCCATTTTTTTTCAGCGTAGTCGCAATCGAAAGTATCCCCTTCTTCATCCTTGAAGTGAACCAAATAATGCTGGGTCCGAGGCCCTTCTCTCTCACACCCAAGACGCTCTCCTGGACAACTCTTGATGGTCGGGTTGGGCCATGCAGGCGACAGATCATTTCCGGATGCTTTTTCAGTGCGCTTGGTTGTCCATTTGTCGATTTTAAAAGTACAGTAGTCGTCATAAATCGGAACTTCTCTGTATTTCGTCTGACACTCTTCAACCTTTTGAAATGTACCGTCACCATTGTCTTTGTTTACGGTTTCACATTCTTCACCATCAGGTACCCGTTCTGTGTCTTTTTGCTTTTCAAAACAAGATTTGTCATACCCTTTGATGGGCACATCATCTTCCCAAGCTTCGTCACTGACGGAAGCAAAAACTTCGACATCAATGCTGCGCTCCCAAGTATGACCACTGACGGTCACTTGACGCTCCTCCTTGATGAAATACAAAAGACAAAACACCACAACAAAAAATGCCACGGCTCCGAGGATCCACTTTAGTTTGCTCGATTTACGAGACGGAGGGGGCGGCGGTGGTGCAACGGCTTGGTTCTGTTCATGAACGGTCTTCACACTCTTGGAGCCATCCATTGGTGCACCACAACTCACACAAAATGTGGCACGAATAGAATTGGGAGTGTCACAATTCGCACAGTTCTTATCTGCGCCAGAGTATACATGGTTTGCCGCAACAACCTCTTCCCCTTCGGGAGGAAAATACCTTTTGTCCGGATTCTGCTTCGCCCCGCATTGCGGACAGTAACGATGTGTTATGCCAAG
Source organism: Myxococcota bacterium (assembly GCA_036146655.1). GTDB lineage: Bacteria > Myxococcota_A > UBA796 > UBA796 > UBA796 > JAYYJC01. The sequence continues at coordinate 2,870 of JAYYJC010000182.1, forward strand.
AAGCTTTTCAGCGCCACAATACTCGCAATCCCAAAGGATTTCATAGTTGACATCTCCGTCGCCACTTGGCGGTGGAGGTGGACTGCCGCTCGGTGGTGGGGGTGGACTGCCGCTCGGTGGTGGGGGTGGACCATTTTGATCTGTAGACATGTTCAACCTCGTCAATCACAAAGCATAAAAATTTCAGTGCACTGTCATCGTAAACAATTTGAAGGCAAACAAGCAAGCATACCGATTTATTTTTCAAAGTGTCTCACTGGCTTGGAGTCTGTAAATAG
>JAYYJC010000183.1:0-4447 GCA_036146655.1 Myxococcota bacterium
GATTGCCCGGTATCGTTGCCTGAATCAGACCCACCATCTGTGGTATCAGAAGTATCTCCGGTGTCGGAGGTATCTCCGGTATCTGAAGTATCTCCAGTGTCAGAAGTGTCTCCAGTGTCTGAAGTGTTCCCAGTATCAACAGGCTCTCCGGTATCACCTGTATCCAAAGGAATGTCCAAACAAGGACCGAAACCTGTATCAGGTGCTTGACTCAAACAAGGCCCCACATTGGTGTCGCCTGAATCTCAGGTATCGTAATAGTGTGAGAGGCAAGGACCAACTCTCGGATCCTGTCCATCAAGCTTGGAAGTTTCGCAGGCCGTTAAGCCCGTCAGACCGAGTGCCATGAGTATATTTTTGTCTTTGGGAGGAAAAGGTGGCATATGAAAATAAAAGAGGGGTGTCAAACCAGAATACCATTTTGGCAAGATGTTTCAAATCAATTCACTCTAATTCATCGTTAAAATGTTTCAGTCAAAGGTTACTCGCAAATAAGAGATGGCAGACACCATGTAATTTTTGTAAACTAGACAGAGTACCTTCGACTAAGGAAGACAAATGAAAGCTGTTACGACACAACTGCGCCATAACCTATGGATCCTGCTAGGACTGGGCGTTATTTCACATGCATGTGCTGGTGAAGAAGACTCCAAAAACACAATTGAAGACAGCAATATTTCAGACCCACAAACAACAGACAGCGGACTACCCAATACAGACACGGGTGAGCCCAACCCCGACAACACAGACAATGATGGAGACGGCTTCAGTGTACTCGAAGGCGATTGTGATGATGACAATGCGGATGTGTTTCCCAATGCCGTTGAAAGTTGCGATGGCGTTGACAACAATTGTTCAGGCGACGAAAACGATGCCGTTGATGTGCTCACATTTTATGAAGATCTGGACAGTGACGGCTATGGCAGTGCAGAATATTCAACGACGGGATGTGAGATAAGTGAAGGCTATTCTGAGAATATGGATGACTGTAACGACAGCAACGACACAGTCTATCCTAACGCTGAAGAACTCTGTGATGACATCGACAATGATTGCGATGACTTGATTGACGAAGCACTTGAAGTGACTTGGTATTTGGACAGCGATGGTGATGGATATGGGGTTGACACCGATACACAATCTGACTGTGCACAGCCTTCTGGTTATGCCGCAACAGACGGAGACTGCAACGACACCGATGCTTCGATTAATCCTGGCTCTGTTGATATTTCCGATTTTACAGACAACAATTGCAATCAACAAATCGACGAACAGATCTGTCCTGCTGGTATTCCACCAAGCAGTGCACAACAAATTTACGACGATTACATGAACCAAAACTCGACCGGTCCATATACCGTATGTACACCCCTCCCTGCTGACGGTACAAGTTGCCCCAGTTATGTCATGTATGCTAATCCAGAAGACATTGTGTACTTAACTGTCGGACCACCATCAGGTTCTTTTTACAATTGGAATGTCATTGACGGGTGTGGGCCAGACATTAGCAAGCCCAATGAATGTTGCTATGTGCTCAACATTGGGATTGAGATGATGCCTGTTCCAGGTCGCCCACTTATGGTCAAAGGCCAAAGCAGATTTGCACCCGCACACATTAATCCGTTGTCGGTTCCCGTGAACCATACCATTTCAGATGTAAATTACTCAGCCATTGTGGGCCATTGGGTTGAAGTGGCACAACTTGAGCATGCGTCGATTGCATCCTTTGCTCAATTTACACTAAACTTAATGCACCACGGCGCACCAGTGACCTTAATTCAACAGGCGACCAAAGCTCAGCTTGATGAAGTTAAACACACGCAGATGGCCATTGGCGTATTAAAAAAATTAGGTCAACACATTGAACTCAAGGCCCTAAACATAGAGGGCTTGGCCTGCCATTCGATGGAAACGCTTCTGAAAGAGACCATTCGAGATGCGTGCATCAATGAAAGCATGGCCGCAGGTGAAGCACTTATGCTCTCAATGGATAAGAATGCCCATTTTAAAGATGAACTTCAACGGATTGCAATGGACGAGACCGAACATGCTGCCTTGGGTTGGAAGACCCTAAAATGGATATTGGAAGTGCATCCGGATCTCTCAGATATGGCACGCAATGTGTTTCGGAATCATTCGCCAATTTCCCGTCCACATCCCTTAGATGAGGACCATCAACTGAATGCACATGGATTATTGAGCCACAATCAAAGACAGCAACTACAACATCAAGTCTGGACAGATGTCATTGTGCCATGCGCAGAACGCTTAGGCCTCATGGTCTGAGAAAGAGGGCCAAACTTGACCCCAGAATATTTTTCCGTCAATCAGTTTGACCGTCATGTCTGAAAAAACTTGAATTTGACAACTAAGCCGAGGGTAACCAAAAGAATCGGCGAGTTTGTCATGCCAGTGTGATGGCTTTGGACCGTTGTGAATACGAACGCCACAAGTGGCACAAAGACCACGGCCGTCGCAATTGATAAAATTCGAAAACTGTCCATAAGGAGACAACTGATGTCGCATGAGCAATGCTCTGAGATTGTCACCATGATGACATTCCAATGTGTGAGTGCCATGGGAATGAATGACCAAAACACTGTGAAGGACGGGTTTTTCCATAGTCTTCATTTATCCAAATCGGGATGACTGTAAAGTTTGATTTGGGTCAAAAAAAATAATTAATTCCAGTTTAATTAAAAAAAATGATGTCTTTGTAAACAATATTAACAAAGAGGCGTTATAGAACTATAATGAATTCAAAAAACCAATTCACAGACAGAAGAGCCCGTCATATACGAGATCTATTGCGGATACTGTGGCAGAACCAGTTGGGACTGAGCCGAGCCGAACTGGCACGGCGTTTGGAACTCAGCCGTCCAGCCATCAGCAACATCACGCAACAAATGTTGGATTGGGGACTTATCGAAGAGTCTGAAATGACGGCATCAGGTGGTGGTCGGCCCGGAACAAAAATCCGCATTGTTGGGTCTGCCTTTCAACTGCTTGGCCTCTCACTCGGTTCATCGCACATTCAGGTACTGTCGATGAGTCTAATGGGAGAAATACATGATGAGCGCCGAGTGGCACTTGATTGTGTCAATCAACCAATGGAAAGCATCGAAGCCCTCAAGTCATTGAGCCAAAAGGTCTTAAAGAAAGGAATTCCCCTTCTTGGTGTGGGTGTCTCTGCACCATGTCCAGTTAACCATCAGCAACTAAATTCCAAAATCCTTCCGATGTGGAAAGGCGTTAATTTACGGCAGACTCTTCAAGACTACTTTTGCACACCAGTGTTCATTGATAACGACGCCAACTTAGGTGCCCTTGGGGAACTGTGGTGGGGACATGGCCAAAACCTATCCTCCCTTCTGTTTGTAAAGATGGGTACCGGTATTGGGGCTGGTATTGTCAATGAGCGCCAGCTGATTCGAGGGCATCACGGTTTTGCAGGAGAAATCGGACACACCTTTCTGCGTGGCGATGCGCAATGCAGATGTGGCAGAAAAGGGTGCCTTGAAGCCGTGATTGGAGCGGCTGCCATTCAAAATCGCCTCAAAAACAACAGCAATGTACAACAGGTCATGCGGTTTGTTGCTCGGGATTTATCCAACGCCCTCATCAGTCTTTTAAATGTCATCAATCCGCAGGGAATCATTCTTTGGGGAGACATCCTTCAAAAACACCCCAGTTTTGTCAGTGCACTTCAAGAAGAAATCACATCGATACCGAAATGGGCATCCATCAACAGCGATCTGATCAAAGTCAGTTCTATATCATCAATTATTGCGATGGGCGCCGGAACCCTTGTTCTTGAGTATGCTTTAAACAATCCAAGCCTTTTTGTTCAACCAACTCGCTAATTTTATTCCAAACAAAGGAGAACACAATGCGAACCTTAAACATTAGCATCCTTCTCGGGATGTCCTTTCTTGTTGCCTGTGGAGGCGACAAAGGTACAGAAGATTCAGGTGATACTTCTGATACCAGCGACACCAGCGACACCAACGACACCAGCGACACCACTGACTCAGGTGATGACACAGGTGTTGATACAGGTGACACTGGTGACACCGTTGTAGATGAAGATCAAGACGGTTTCAATTCAGATGAAGACTGCGACGACACCAATCCAGACATTAATCCGGATGCAACTGACAATCCACTCAATGACATTGACGAAGACTGCAATGGCATTCCTGCATACCTCGCTGACTATGGTGACGGGCTGTATAACAGTAGCTTTGAAATCGCTGACCCCACCAACACCAATGAGTTCAGTGGTGAAATTCCCGATGGTTGGCTCAACATTGGCGGCACTTGGGCAACACAACGCAGCACAGACAACCTCTATGGTGACAATGGTGATACTGGCGAGCAAGTTGCTGCCTTCGAAGGTGACAAGTACATCAAGATCTGGCCAGACAATGGCAATAACCCATACAGT
>JAYYJC010000184.1:0-4948 GCA_036146655.1 Myxococcota bacterium
ACCAAACAGAAGACGCAGAGGACTCGCAGCTTATTTCAGACAGTCCACTGTACAATACTGCCCTTTCCTATCTTCACCAGCAATGGCCCCGTGCGGTACACTATGACGACCTCGTTTGTGAATGTGAGAAGCGCCTCAACACTGAGTTGTCAAAATCAGAACGGCTAAACTTGGCCACTTTAATCCAAACCCTGTTAATTGGGCAACAGTTAGATGTTCATTCGTTTCAAGCCCAGTTGGCTTCAGAGATTTCGTCACATCCAGCAGTCAGTCCTATGGCTCGCTTTCAAGCGAGTCATCAAAACTTAATCTGTTCACAGCGACATGACATGGTCTCTGTTAATGATCCATGGGTACGGATGCTGATTGAATTATTAGACGGAACCCGTACCCAAAATGAGTTGACGGAGGCCTTACTCGAGGCCCACATTGCTGGAAAACTCCCAGAATTGGTCTTTATTGACAGTGACCTACCGGAAGAAGAGCAAGAAGTGGATGTAACGCTCATCCCCAGATCAGAAGTGGTTGAAAGACTGGGTATCCGTGTCCATGAAATTTTGAAATCGCTATTGGAGAATGGTGTTTTAGTCTCTTAAAGCTACTCAAGAAGGTGAACCAAAACCCCTCCACGAAGTTTCGGCTCGAACCATGTGCTTTTGGGCGGCATTAGCCGATCCGCATCCGCCACGTCTAAAAGCTGACTCATTTTTGTAGGCGCAAGGTGGAATGCAACCGCAGCTTCACCTGAATCCACAGATGAAGACAACGCCTGATGGCCACGGATACCTCCAACAAATGAAATCCGCGTATTGGTTCTCGGATTGTCAATCCCGAGAATAGGTCCCAAGACGGTATTCTGCAAAACGGAAACATCTAATTGGCCAACCACATCTTCAGGAATCACATTTGGCTTGGCCTGCATTCGATACCACTGTCCACGAAGATACATTGTCCATTCTTGTGATTTTGTTGGTACAGCCTCATCCGTAGATTCAAGGTCGAAATGCTGAGAAACGGCTTCTATAAAATCATCTGTTGAGTGTCCATTTAAATCTTTTACCAATCGGTTGTACGCCAAAATCTTTAGACTGTCATCGGGAAATATCCCTGCGAGAAATAAGTTTGAACTCCCAGAGTGCTTCCTCAAGCTCGCAACCCTCGAAGCAGCTGCAGAGCGGTGATGACCATCGGCGATGTACAGTGCAGGAACAGCTTCGAAGGCACTTTGGATGGCTGTGATCAGAGAACTGTCATCGATGACACGGAGTGTGTGCGTTACTGAATCTGAGGTCGTGACAGACCAGACGGGTTCAAGGACAGATGCTGATGAAAGGGCTTTCTTCAACGGATCATGGTCATTGCGATAAGCTAAAAAAACAAGGCCTGTCTGAGCCCCAAGCGTTTGAATGTGGTCGGTTCGATCTTGTTCTTTATCTGGCCGTGTAAGTTCATGTTTTTTGATTAAACCGGCATCATATTCATCAGTGGCACACAACGCCATCAAACCATGCTGTTCTCTTCCCTGCCAAGATTGTGAATACAAGTAAAAACAGGGGTTTTCGTCTTGATGAAGGGTTCCATCCGAAAGGTATTCACTCAAAATGATTTGAGCCTTTTGATAGGCCTCTGGGCCATGTGGATCGGCTGTCTCTTCCAGTTCAATCTCAGACCGAGTTACACGGATGAATGAACGAGAATACCGCCGAGCAATGTCTGCAGCCTCTTCTCTTGAAAGCACATCATACGGTGGGGCAATAACCTCTCCAGCAATGGCATTGTTGGGACGAACCCCTCGAAATGGGCGAACAATAGACATCAATACATTCCTCTTTCAAACAACTGAATTCATAACCTTATTTGTGCCAATCTTACCACTTTGCTTGGTATTTCACTTCTATCGTTCCCAAAGTATAGCGTTCAAAAGTTCTGGTCTTCAAGACTGTGGTAATGCAGTCAATGTTTACATTGCCTTTCGATTTTGAAGACACTGACCCAATCACCTGCCCAGCTTCATTCAATTGAAAAACAATAGAAACAGCACCGTGTTCAATTTGGCACCGTTGCTGAATCCCTGGTGTTAATGCCGACAAGTTTGATTGAATCAAAGCCAACTCTTGAGTGAAATCAACAGGTTCAACAATGGCTTCGGAGGACTCCGCTTTGGACTCATTTTGCGTTGGTTCAAGAAAATTTTTCCAAATCCCCACGCCCAGGACACTGCCCGCAAGGAGAAATAACAATCCATAAAATACGGAAGACCGACGGCCAAAAACCAATGACTTTGAAGACATCATGTTCGTGGATTTGTCTGTGGAACTTGTATGGGGGGTATTGATTATGTTGGGGATGGTGTGAACCAGTTGATTTTGAAGTGATTCATCGGCGTAACCCTCATTTGGATTGCCACTAATGTCAACCGTTGAGAACTGTGAATTGGAAGAAGCAGTGTCATCGTGGATGTGTTCAAGTAACGAGTCAACGAGGCGCTCCTCATCCGTTTGTGATTCTGATGCATTATTATCGTGGGCTTCGGATGCCTCAGATTCGTGAGCCTGAATCTTTAAACTGTCAACATCAATGGTTTCTTGCTCGTTATTCGATTTAGGGGGTGAATGTGAGTCGCTATGCGGTGGAAAAACAGTATGGTCAGAGGACGGAATTGGCCATCCACTGGAGTCTTCTGTTTGACCGTTGTTAAGTTCGGAAGGCTTGACCGTTGAGTCCTGACCATAAATTTCATTTGGCGTAAGGGGCGGTTTAATGATTCCGCCACTTGTCTTGTTGCTGATCATCTCTACAACTGGAAAAGACAAAGACGGTCCATTGCTGTTTAAACTTTCTTTGAAACACAACTCTGTCCCTTCAATACACCATTGAAATAGCGACTCTAAGGTGGCTCTTTTGGTATGGTCAAACTGGAGACCTTCATGAAAGATTTGGGTCAGAATTTTGATTTCTTTGTCGCTTGCAGAAATGACTGGTAATGCAGGTGGCAGATTGTTCATCAATGTTTCGATGATTTGTGAATGGCTTAGACTGCGAGAGAACTTAAAAACATATTGACCTGTGAGCGAATAATACAACATGGCACAGGTGGCATAGACATCTATCGATTCTGTAATGTGTTGGGCCATAAACTGTTCAGGCGCCGCAAAGTTTGGCGTCCCCACAAATGTACCTATTGAAGTCAATTCAGAGTGAATGGCAGACTCAACTTTTGCAATCCCAAAATCAGCAATCAGGGCATGAAAAGGGCCGTCAGCATGATTTTTTTGGGCAAGAAGAATGTTGTCGGGCTTAAGATCTCGATGGATAACCCCGAGTTTATGTGCTTCCTTTAATGCACTACAGATTTGAGCCCCAATGGCAAAAATGGACTTTGGTCGGAGGGGCCCATGCTTTCTAAGGTGTTCCATCAAACTTCCGCCATTTGCAAACCGTGTCACCAAATAGGGTGCATTGCCAGAAAGGTGTGAAAAGCCTCGATATTCAATGATGTGCGGGTGAGCCAGTTGCTCGAGAATTTGTGCTTCATTCGATAGTCTGTGAAGATAAGCCCCTGAATCTCGTCCTGTAAAAAGTACTTTGACGGCCAGCAGCGGACCGTCTTTGTCATTTTGAACATTGAGTTCTCTGACCAAATATGTGATTCCAGCGCCACCAATGGCCAACAACTTTAAAACTTTAAACCGACGATCAAAGATTTGTTCGGGCTGAAGGATGCGCTCCCATCCTTTTGAAGGCCTTTCTGCCAGACAAGAGAGATTGCTACAGGACTTTAAGTCAGTATCAAACGATGTCAGACAGTCCAAACAATACCATTGAGCCTGGGTATTCATCGCAGCGATTAAGCTCCATCAAGAAATCTATCAAGTGGCATTGTGGTAAAGCCCCAAGTAATGGCTTGCCCCCAAGGGATTCGGTAGACTTCAAAATGGGGTCCTTTGGAATTGGTATTTTGTATTGTTCCGCATCCAGTAAACCCGTGGCGTCTTGACCAAGTTGCCCAGCGTTGTTCTTTGGTGTGGCAGATGGGTAATCCTTCTCTAAGTTCACCTTCATCAAATGACTTAATGGGCCGGCATAACCATTCAGATTTGATATCGAATACTGTTATTTTGTAGTTGCTGGCTTCAATTTCAGTTTGAGATTTTTTTGACAACAATCCAACGGCATGAAGAACAGCTTTTGCATCGGCCTCTTCTTCTCGCACCCAAGTCCGAAAATCAACCAAACGAACGACCTCGATGTGTTCAGCGGACCATGCGCGCTCAGTGGTGGGCGATATCCAAGCCACTTGAAACAGATCAGGTGGTTCGGTCAGATTGCCACAAATCGGCTCGTTGGCTTGGGCAAGCCCAATAAGGCTTATGCTCAAAAAACTAAATACGGACATGGTGACATTCCTTAGTGAGAGTCGTGAGGATCTGATTCATAGAATGGAGTCACAAGAGCAAAAGAATACGCCTGCTCAACCCCTTTAAGCCAAAACTGACCATGCACATAATGACCAGCTTCATGCTCGATGGGCAGATGAAAACTTAAGCGGTATCCCAATCCCTCGATCGGTTGTGCAAAACCAACGGGATAAGTCTGATCGTTTGTCTCAATTAGCGCACGGTCAAATGCATGTGCATCTACAGTGGTTTGGATGTCGACAGTCACCTGTAAACCAGCCTCAGTCCAATCATTCTCAGAAATCAAAATGTTAATATCTGGGATAGGACTTTCCGATATGGGTGTGGTTTTCAGTGCGCATGAAACAATCAATGCCATACCAATCATGCTTCACCTCGAGCCAGTATCCAATCACACAGGTCTTTATGTGTGCTCGACCCTATAACGGATAATGGTGGTCTTGGATGCAATTTCTGTAAATGGCGTTGTCTTAACCCTTTTAGACGGTTGACGGCGTCAATTGCTTTGCGTTCTTGGTATTCGTCTTGCT
>JAYYJC010000185.1:0-16852 GCA_036146655.1 Myxococcota bacterium
AGCACATACACGCACTCACTCAAGATCTTCGGATGCTTGCCAACGGTCACAAGGTAAAATCCACACGCATTATTGACTGTATTAAAAGCACAATAAATCTGTGTGGTCCTGCACTTAAACAACATAAGATAAATGTCATTCAGCACATTGAAGAGGATGCCATTGTCATGGCATCTCCAGGAAAACTTGGTCAGCTGTTCCTAAACATCATTCAAAATGCCATCTATGCTATGACCGAATGTACGGCCAAAACAATAACCATAGACTGTCAAACCACAGCAAATGAGATCAAGCTGTCGTTTGCGGACACAGGCACAGGAATCTCTGAAGCAAACACGCAAATGCTATTTACCCCCCACTTCTCCACACGGCCACCACACAAAGGGTCTGGAATGGGCCTCTATGTCTGTCAACAAATTGTTCAAGAACTCGGTGGGAAGATTGAAATTAGCAATACGGACCAAGGTGCTAAAATCGAGATTAGACTTCCGAGTGCCGCAGTAACCCGAGACGCTTCCCCATTACCGAGGCATGCAGGTGGCCAAAAAATCAATCAGAAACGAATTGAAAAGTCCGTGACAGCACCACTTCCGTCTGTCAATTCAGAAGCTCTATAGGGCACTATGTGTATTTCAACATAATCTTTCCGTCTGTCCGTGCGCAGCTCTGCGACAAAGCTTCATGAAATGAGTCAAAACCGAGCCGTGCAGTGATCATAGGAGATATGTGAATTCTCTTGCGTTCGAGTAAACGGATAATGTGAGGAAAGCAACCGCCGCCTGCGTGGCCCCTTGCACCGGTGATGGAAGAAGCACCAGAGACCAGAACATCTAACATGACGGGTACCCTTTCTCCTGTGCGCCCTAGATAAATCATTTGAGCACCAGGAGACATAATGGCTTCAATTTCTGGCATTAATTGTTGAGCAGCACCGGCTGCTTCAATTACGAGCTCAGCACCCCACCCTTTGGTAAAGTCAAGGACAACATCAGAGATGCTCTGTCCATTGGCATTAAGTTGGATTGGATTAAAGGCTACATCTGCACCACATTCAATGGCCAAGGCACAGCGAGCGTCAGAAATATCAAATGCCAATATACTCGCCGCACCTGAGGCACGAGCGAGTGCAATGGCCCCAAGCCCAATCGGACCAGCACCAAAAACAACAACCGTGTCACCTGGTCGCATTCCTCTTCCTGCTACAAATATCCCATTAAAAGAACATGAAACAGGCTCTACTAATGCGCCAAGTTCGAGCGCATGGGATTTGCTGCCTAAAGTTTCAGCGAGCCCGTCAATTGACCAGCATAGCTTTGCCTTAATGGCCACATACTCTGCGTAAGCCCCGTTTGCTGAAAAGCCAAGCATTTTGAGAGAACGGCATTGATTGGGACGCCCGGTTCGGCATGCGGCACAGTGCCCACAATAAATCATCCCTTCAGCAACCACCAACTCTCCTTTTCGAAACCCTCTTACAGAAGCGCCCATATCAACAATTTCACCAGAAAACTCATGACCTGGTATCACTGGGAATTTCGCAGGTCCGCTGAAAATGACATATCCATCGGAGTCTGTTTCGAAACAATGTGTATCTGAACCACACACCCCACAGGCGCCTACTTTGATCAAGACTTCATCAGGTTCTAAATCGGGCGTGGGTGAATCGCGCCTATTAAAAACTGGCCTGCGCCAAACCATACTGGCCTTCTTCGCAAGTCTTGATTGCACTTCTATCGGAGTGACAGCATAGTCGTTGCGAGGTTTCCACTCCGCTTCAAGCACGATGCTTTTCATGTTTATTTGCCTTATTTCTAAAGTTTTTGATTGTGAGGTTTCGAATTATGTTGACGACCGCACATTTGGATTTGTAATATTTTTTATTCATAGTGACTCTTATTTTTTTAGTCAAACAACCGAAAAATCAATTAGACAATACCCTAAAACATTTTAATCAAGAGATTCCAATGACCAAACAGTTTCAACATGCAGCCAAGCCAGAAGAACTTCCCGAAGATGACTACCTTTCACTCGATGAAGTTTTTACCCTGCACAATCAACTGGTCGACCAGGCAAATAAACTCGTTGAAAATGCCATTCGTGCAATGGACGAACTCACCGAAGAAGAAGAATATGCCACTGATGAAGTCGACATTGCCAATTCTTTGTCTAGCCGTGAGCTCATGACTCGTTTTGCAGGCCGTGAACAAAAGATGCTTCGTAAGATCAGATATGTTCTCAATCGGATGAATAAAGGGGAATACGGCGTTTGCGAAGAGTGTGGTTCAGAAATTGGGTATCGGCGACTAGAAGCTCGCTCAGTCGCAACCCTATGCATAAACTGTAAAACCACCCAAGAACGCCTTGAGACTGCAAATCGACGCTGGTAACTATTGGACCGCTAACCGTTTAAAACGATCAACAGCTTCTTGGACCAAATCAACCACAGCATCGATGTGAGCGTGGCTAAGCAATACAAGTAAGTCACCATCTCTCACATCGCTTAATACTTTTTGTGTAATCTCAACCTCTGTGCCGCCTAATTCAATGTGCTCAAGGGAGATTCCTTTGTGCATCAAACCCGCTTTAAGTATCTCAGGCACATGCCGAGCAGACACACCATAACTGTACGAGGGAAGTTCTTTGAGGTAATATCGATCGGCGTTCAAGGAGGCTGCTTGGTAGGCAAGTTCCTCAAGCAACGGCAGAGATCGATCACTGGCTTGACCAAACATCAACATCTTTCGTTGAGCAGGAAACGCAGATACCAGCTCAAATACTCGTCGCATGCCATCTGGATTATGCGCAAAATCAACCAATATGGTGGCTCCGCCAATTTTAAAAATATTTGAACGGCCTCTGGAATGAGTGGCATCTGGTCGCATGTGTCGAAGTCCTGCAGCCATAGAGCCCACTGACAAGCCAAGCTGATGGCCTGCACAGATGGCAGCAAGCGCATTTTCGACATTGTGCATTGCAGCACCACCCATTAACATCGGAACCTCATTGACATGGACAACAGCTTGAGGTTTGTCATTGACTTGAAGCCACAAACGGTCTCTTGCAAACCAAGCATCCATATTTGTCCGTTGGCGTGATGAAAACCATAGCAATCTTCGACCTTTCAAACGAAATTGCAACCGTTGGTATGCCTGCCTTAAAACGGTAGATTCAGCATTTAAAATGAGACTACCTCCAAGCTTTACACCAAAACCGACAGCTAATTTGACCTCGGCCATATCGTCGGAATTTCGAATCCCCCAAGCGCCAAGATGGTCGTCTGAAACATTTGTAACGATGGCTGTATCAACCGCATCCAGCACCAGCCCTCGGCGCATGAGTCCTCCTCTAGCGGTTTCAAGCACAGCAAAATCCACTGTTTGATCTCTGAGAACCATCCGAGCTGCACCTGCACCAGTCCAATCACCCCTTTCCTTCCATTCCCCTCTAATCATGACTCCGTCTGATGAGGTCAATCCATCACAATAGCCCGCAGCTCTAGCCATTTGGGCAAGCATTCTGGCAGTGGTCGTTTTGCCGTTTGTTCCCGTAATATAAACCGAAGGGATCGCTCTGATATCGTTATTTTTCAGCACCTCAATACTTGGGATTTCTCGAACAGGAAAAGTATGTGACCAGCGTCCCATTCCAAGTGTAATCTCATCTTCACAGTCAAAGACAGGGAGTCCATTGGCCAACGCCCAACCCTTAACGGCTTGCCAATGAGGCACACGCTCTTTTTGTTGGAAAGCCAATACAGACTGGAAATCCAACTCGTTTGGGTCCACTCCAGTTGCCCACTCTAACAACTCGCATGCCGTATACAGTTGATCAGTGGGAGCATCAACCACCAAAACTGTCTCATCGTAACGAACATATCGACGCACTAATGAATGCCATCCCAGAGCGCTCAATCCTCGTTGCAAAGCAGACTGAGTGCGAAGCAAGTCAGAAGTTTTTAAGTCGCTTAACCAAATGGCAGCACCCGTTCCATTTAGCAAAGGATGCACGCCCGTAATGCGGTGGACAGTGCCAATTTTCATGGCTAGTCAGCCGCCTCAGGAACAAAAAATACCCCTCGTGGATCTTGACTAAGAGCATATCCATCAAGTTCGGTTATGCCCACATCCTTTTGCACGATGGCATCAAAAACAGCCGGTGGACTGTCGAGTGCAGCACCTTCTTCTTCGTGATAGTAGATGATTTGTTTCCATGAGCGTGTCACATTGTCAGCAAAAACCAGTAAAATATCCCCTGACTGACATTGTTTCAAAGAATGCTCAACAGCGTCTACTTCAGACAGTATGATTTCAATTTTAGAATCAGGCACGCCACTTTCCACGAGCGCTTGATGAATGAGAGTCGCAACATCTCCGCGCTCACGGCCACGGTTCCGGTCATCTTCACGGACAATAAAAGAATCAAAACTTTGGCTTGCGCGTTGGGCCATCGCAACAATATCTTCGTCTCTTCGGTCGCCCGGAGCAGACAAGACACACCTTTTCTGACCTTTGTTTCGAAAAGAAGAAGCATCACTTAAACGGTCCACAAAATCACACATGGCCTCGACAGCTGCCGGATTATGTCCATAATCTAGGATTATTTTGTACCCGTTGCGTTCAAAAAAGTTCATGCGACCTGGTGCCTGAAAAAATGAGGTATCAAAAGTGCGAAGCCCTTGTCGGATGTTGTCCAAGGACACATCCATGGCATACGCCATTGCTGCAGCAAACATGGCATTTTGAACATTGTGAAGGGCTTTTCCTTCAACTGTGGCTGGAATTAAATGAGTCCAAAGCAATGGAATGTGTGTCCCATTGTTGTACAAGGTAATGAGTTGCCCATTGATGCCATCTTCAAGCACGGCTGCCATTCCACCAGCTCGTATGTGCATTTTCACCAATTGATTATTGGAGTTCATGGTGACATAACATATGCTGTCTGCACGGCTGTAAGCCGCCATTTGTAAACAATGAACATCGTCGGCATTTAAGACCACGGTATCGGATGCCGCTTCAATCGGAATTCTTTTGATCTGGGCAAGGTCATCAAGGGTATTGATGCCATTCATTCCAAGATGATCTTCACTGACATTAAGACAGCATGACACATTGGGTTTACTGTACCCCATGCCTCGTTTCACCAAACCACCACGCGCGGTTTCAAGGATCGCCACACTTACAGCAGGGTCTCGTAAAACCATCTGCGCAGAAACAGGTCCTGTCATGTCCCCTTCTACAGTTCGAGCACCATCGATATAAACCCCATCAGATGTGGTCATACCTACCGTTTCACCCACCATTTTGTGTATATGCGCAAGCATCCGAGTGGTTGTTGTCTTTCCGTTGGTTCCAGTGATGGCAGCTATTGGAATGCGCGATGATCGACCAGGCGGGAAGAGCATATCGATGACTTTCCCTGCGACATCCCGTGGCTCACCTTCAGAAGGTGCCACATGCATGCGAAAGCCAGGCCCTGCGTTGCATTCGCAGATCCCACCACCGACCTCTTTATATGACCGCGAGATATCGGGGGTAAGAAAGTCTACACCACAGATGTCAAGCCCCAAGGTTGCTGCCGCTCGAATGGCCATTTCACGGTTATCAGGATGACATACATCTGTCATATCAATGGCGGTACCGCCCGTAGAAAGATTGCCTGTTGAACGGAGAAAGAAGACCTCACCATCCGCAAGCACGGTTCCTTCATCGTAACCCGCCTTTTCCATTAATCGGCGTGCTTGTTCATCCACTTCCAATCGGGTGAGTACCTTTTCATGACCAATTCCACGTCTTGGATCTTGGTTGACCAAATCAACCAGTTCATTGATCGTGTGCTGACCATCGCCAACCACATGACCTGGGACCCGTTTCGCCACAGCAACCAAATCACCATCTATGACCAACATCCGATGGTCAAATCCAGGAATAAAGCTTTCAACAAGCACGCACTTCGAAACAAGTTTGGCCTTTTCAACTGCGGCTCGAACCTCTTCGGGTGTAGTCAAGCCAATGGAGACTGCGCGGCCGTGGTTTCCATTGTAGGGCTTCACCACCACAGGATAACCAATACGAGCAGCTGCTCGAACAGCATCATTGGGGTGATAGACATCATACTGTTTGGGAACGGGAAGACCCGTGCTTTCTAGGATTTGATTGGTCAATTCTTTGTCTTTGGCAATATCAACCCCAATGTTACTGGTCTGCGATGTTGTTGTCGCCCAGATACGCTGCTGGTGTTTGCCATGGCCAAATTGTACCAAACTGCTGGATTCGTTTATTCGAATCCAAGGAATATCACGCTTCTCGGCGGCCTTTACCAGTGAACCGGTCGAGGGACCAAATGCTTTTCGTTCTGCCTTACGAATGAGCCACTCGATTCTGCGTTCGATGTCCAGCTCATCTTGGTTGTCTCCATCGCACAATACATTTGGTATCAAATGATGAAGTAGATCTAGAGCCAGTTGACCAGCATTGACTCCAACCCAATCATTTTCGTATTCATAGACCACGGTATACTCACCAAGGGTTCCCGTTGAGCGTGTCTTCCCAAAAGATACATTCGCACCTGCGAGATTTTGCAATTCAATGGCGAGATGCTCCAAGATGTGCCCCATCCATGTTCCACGGTCTTCTTTCATCCGTCGAATAAAGCCACCTTCTTCTCCGTAAGAGCATCCATGATCGCCCAACGAGGGCACTGCATCGACCAACTTATCCACAAAACCTGGAATCTCTGCCGACGGATGATCCTCGAGTGTACCGAGTTGGATCGTCAAAGCAATCACACGAAAATTGGCATAAATATTGGGTCCAACATATACCCGTTTAGCCACTATTTTCATCCCACCCCCCTATTGACTGTAGTGGTCCTCGCAGACCCAATTCGTTCAGTTATTTTGGTATTATCCTTGCCGTCCGGGCGTTGCCTGACGTGTTGACAAATTGTAACGTGCGCCTTGAGAAAGCACATGGAGTCTAACTCCAATTAGCTCAACAGCCTCTCCTTGCCGAGCAGAAGCCATGGAAGAGTACTCAAGGTCTCCCACATCAACAATGGTGAGCGCGCCTGCTCCCACAACTTCAATGCAATTATCCGACGAAATAAAGGCAGCCGTATCTTCATCTAAGCCAATGCCTTGGGCGAAGGGATTGTATGCCAGTGCCGTCATCAATCGACCGAGTCGATCACGCTGGCGAAAGTGCTGATCTACAACAACCCGATTGGTGAGACCAAGTCCGGGCGCCAAGGTTACATTTCCTGCAATTGGTGTGGATCCTTCCGCACCAAACGCTATCATATGCTCCGAAATAAAGGCAGCACCAGCAGAGGTACCTGCCACATGAACGCCAGCGGCATTCATGCGGCGAATCTGAGTTGCAATGGCCGTTCCTCCAAGGACAGTTGAAAGCCGTAATTGATTGCCGCCGGTCATAAAAATTCCCGTCACACCCTCGAGCTTTAGTATTTGCTTAGGATCATCTGCGTCCGTTCTTTCACCGATGTTAAGTACTCGTACATCCTTTGCCCCTACACGCTTAAAGATATTGACATATCGAACACCAGTGTCCTCAAGCGAGGAGGCGGTCGGAATAATGGCAATACATGCATGTTCATTGCCACACAGTTCAATAAAACGACGGAGAATGGTTCGGTCTTTGACTTTGTCTTCGGCACCACCGATTGGAATGATGTAGCCACGGCTCCCGGGTGTGATCTCTGGTGAAGGCATTAAATCTTCCTTGTTAAGTCCTCAAGATGGCAGCTGGAATATCGAAAAATACACAATTTTGCAATAAGAAACCCCAAGGATTTACAAAGTTGGTCACAATGTTTGACAAGAGTATCGATTGAGGACATGCTGTCAAAGCTGATACATCAAAACTGTGGTTTCAAAGTGGACGCTTAAGCGACTAAAGAGATGTGATCGCTCGAAAGAGACAAATTACATCAACTGGGCATATCGAATCTTTATTTGCAACCCACTTAAAGCGGACTTCTATAATTGCCGCCGTCTCTCTTTTTTGCCCGTGAAGATTTCGCCAAAACCGTCTTAAAAATGAACAAAAAAAAATCGTTTCGAGTACGGCAAATGGTGCACCATACCGAAATGAGATTCGGCTTCCAAAAATCAAAATACCCATTAATAGCGAACAAGACTACTTAAACGAATATCACTTGTCCTTTTGTTTCAAATATATGGGATTCTCATAATGAGATTCCATATCAACAGATAGGTGACGTTCAGACGACAAGACCGTTCAAACAAACACCAAATGGGTTATAAGCGCAGTCTATGTCTGCACCGGTTTACATTCTAGGACCTCAAAGTTCTACCGCAAATTTGCCTCAAGCCATTCAACGGTTCGCACCAGATGGTTCGTTGGCACTCATTTCTGCTGGGTGGAGACATGGCGAGAGCGAATATGATGCGCTCACCCGTGATCTCAACAGACCGATCAATCTTCTGCCACTCTATTCGTGGTTTGACGAACTGGGTACAATAGAGCCCGAATTGTCCTTGAGAAGCAAGACCCGTCAACAATACATCAAAACCTATAAAACGGCTTACCGCCTGCAGCTACATTCTGCATTGGGATTGTGGACACGGATGCAGGAACTTGCCGATCAACACCCCGTGGTTCATCAGGAGGATGTTCGAGATGCGCTTGGCTTTGTCAGGAAGATTGATGAGCGTGCCATCGAACGGCTCAATCAAATCCGTGCCGACTTCGCTGACCTTGAAACCCCATGGAAACACCCATCTGTTCAACCCATGTATGCTCAAATCAAAGAGACATTAGAACAAAGCGCTGCCTTACTAATCGCAGGTGGACATGTGGCATTGCTTCGAAATCGAATGTACTTTTTTGGACTGCATCAGCTCATTCAATCCTTTTTGGAGGCCGGAAAACCTGTGTTCGCATGGTCGGCAGGGGCAATGGCAATTACAAACCGAATTATTTTGTATTATGATGACCCGCCTTTCGGAAAAGGGGTTCCAGAGGTTTTAGACAACGGCATCGGCAACATCCCGCATTTAATATTGCTTCCACATGCTAAAACCAGACTTCGAATAAAGAATCGTCATCGCATTCAGCAATTTGCCCAACGATTTGCACCAGACATTTGCATTACGCTTGAAAATGGAGCACTCCTGTCTTGGAAAGACAATTTCATGCGAAATATTGGAGTCAAAGACAGTTCAATGCGCATCTGCCAAGACGGTACACTGCAGAGCTGGGAGGTTGCCAGATGCGTCCACTAATTCAACTCGCACGCAATCTTATCCAAGAACCTGAGCGGCACAGTAACATCTTAAATAAGTTTGTGGATGACAATCGGTTCCCCATTCTGAGTGAAGGCAGAGCCACCTTCTTCTTTTGGGATGGAGAACATGCAGATGCAGTCTACTTAATCCACTGGGTTTATGGTCTTGAGTCGGCCCAAGCCTTTCAACGCATTCCACACACCAATGCCTTTTGGCTTTCCGTTGACCTTCCTCGAGCTGCACGGGTTGAGTATAAGTTTGAGGTTCAGCGGAATGGAAAAAGCTACTGGATGAGAGATCCGCTCAATTCTGACCGTGCATTTGACCCATTTGGGTCTAACAGTGTCTGTGCAATGGGAGACTATGTGTTTCCTGAGTGGGCACTGGAGCACCCTGAAACACGCAAAGGCCGATTGGAGCGTTTCACTGTTCAATCAACCGTTTGGACAGATGAAAGAGAAATCACCGTTTATCTACCCAACGAGCATCGACCGAGTAAGAACTATCCCTTACTGATTTGTCATGATGGACATGACTATCGAAAATATGCTTCCATGATTGAGATATTAGACAATCTCATCCACCGCCGAGAAGTGATTCCTCTCATTGTTGCATTCACAGACGGACACAACAGAAATCCAGAATATGGGGCAAATCCAAAGCAGGCGCAATTTCTCGTCGAGGATGTCTTACCTGCTGTCGAGAAACGCTATAACATCGCACCAGGACCAGAGAACAGAGGTCTAATGGGCGCCTCATTTGGGGGAGTGTCCAGCTTATTTGCAGCATGGCAGTATCCTGGTGTATTCAATCGGCTTCTCTTACAATCTGGCTCATTTGCATTTACAGACATCGGTGAACACAATCGGGGTCCCCTTTGGGATCCAGTTGTTGAATTTATTAATGCATTTCGAGAAGATACCACTCGGCTAGAAGGTCGGATTTTCATGTCTTGTGGAACCTTTGAATCCCTCATTTATTTTAACCGCTCGCTCGCACCCTTGATTCAAAACAATCGAGATGTCGATCTGTTGTACCTTGAATCTCAAGATGGACACAACTGGATCAACTGGAGAGACCGGCTTAGAGAGGGACTGAGTTGGATATTCCCTGGACATTTATGGATGTATTACGAATAGGAGTCAAAGATGGCAAAAATCAACAAAAACATCGGGCTATCCCTTGGTGCAGACCTTTGCTGGCCTGCGGCATTTGAAGAGCTTCTGAAGCGACTCGAATTGAACATCAACCACAACGGCAATGACATTCAATTTCATTGCGAACGGGTCAGCGTAGAACCCTATAATCTTCAGTACAAACCCAAGTACAATGTCGTGCTTGATCGGGTCACCCATTGGCATCCCATTAGCCGTGAGTGGGTCAAAAAAATCATAATTATGGATGATGTCTATGTCCTGAATAACCCTTGGTCTATCCAATCAATGGAAAAGCATACATCATACTGCGCCATGATGCGCTTGGGAATGCCAATTCCTAAAACCGTCATGCTCCCTTCCAAAGATGTCTCTCAAGAACATCCAGATATGGAAGTCACTGTTAACCGATACAATCGTCTATTCAGCTTGCAACAAGTGGGTGAGTTTGTGGGCTACCCCGCATTCTTAAAGCCCTATGATGGTGGAGGTTGGGTTGGGGTTCGACGAGTCAAAAACTTGAAGGCACTAAACGAAGCCTACGACGAGTCTGGAGCAAGAGTCAATCATCTTCAAGCAGCCGTAAAGGACTGGGATGTCTTTGTTCGTGGGCTCGGTGTTGGACCACAGGTCAATGTCATAAAGTACAATCCGGATGCACCATTACACGGTCGATACGAGGTTGACTTCAATTACCTAGATGCCGCAGGCTGGAAACGAGCAGTACAAACAACTCGTATCATCAACGCATTTTTTAACTGGGATTTTAACTCGTGTGAAATGCTCAGAGCGGACAATATTCTCCGTCCCATTGACTTTGCAAATGCCTGTCCTGATTCTCAGGTAACCTCACTCCACTTTCACTTTCCGTGGCTGGTAAAATCATTGCTAAAATGGGCACTATTTTGTGCAACAACCAATCGAAAGGTCAAACACAACAACAATTGGCAACCATACTTTGACATTGCTGCAGAAGACATTTCATATGATGAAAAAATTGAAAAGTATGATGCATTGGCCAAAGCCTATTTCCAAACCGATGAATTTGGTGAATTCTGTGAGAAGCATCTGTCACACTTTGATGAAGTTGCACTTGAGTTTTTTGGAACACAACGCTTCAAAGAGATCATCCACACCAAGGTTGCAGCACTCTATCCAAAACATGAAATCGAAGAATTTACCAACCACTTCTTTGGTCTCATCCAATTCTGGCGCAAAACAGAAAACGATCGCTTGACCGGCCAAAATTAGGAGTCCCACATGCATGTCATCTTTTTAGCCCCCCACTTTCCTGCAAACCAGCGTCAGTTTGTGCGCGCACTCAAAGAGGCCGGATGCTATGTAAGCGGAATCATCGATGCTGATTACAAATATGTTGATTCTGAGACGAAAAGCTACCTCGATCATTACGAACAGGTTCCTTCAGTGACCAGCCTTGAACATGTCATTGCTGCCGTCAAGCGCATTCAAGCCAAAGGCCCATGGGTTCATTACCTTGAAGCGGCGGTCGAAGCCCATGTTTTGGTCTGCGCTAAAGTCAGGGAAATCTGCAACATTCCAGGCCTTCCCTATGCTGTCACGGAACTCTGCAGAGACAAGTTTGTGATGAAAAATTTCCTCCGAAAAAAAGGCTTTCCAGTGGCTCGTGATGCCGCTGTTTCAAATGGAAATGAAGCTCGAATTGGTGCAAAACATGTGGGATTTCCACACATCCTAAAACCAAGAGCAGGGGCAGGAGCGATGGGCACCTACAGAATAGACAACTCAGCCCAGCTTGAACATATCATAAAAGAAACCAGACTTGAGAAAGGTGGCCAGAACTGTACAATGGAACAGTTCCTAACTGGACATGAAGGGTTTTATGACACCATCACGGTCAACGGCAAGGTCGTGTTTGAACAAATTTCTCACTACTATCCCAATGTTTTGAAAGCCATGCGTACCCGTGACATTAACCCGCAAATAGCAGTCACAAACCGTGTCGAAATTGATTCATACAATGAACTGAGAATATTTGGTCGAAAAGTCATCGAAGCCCTTAGCATCACCACCGCTCCTACCCATATGGAATGGTTTTTTGGGAATGAAGGCCTAAAGTTTTCCGAAATCGCCTGTCGACCTCCTGGGGTATGTGTGTGGGACCTGTATTGTGCCGTAAATGAAATCGATTTGTACAAAATGTGGGCCAACGCAATTACCAAAGGTCAAGTTTTTCAGCGGCCATCTCGTCGATATGCGGGTGGTATGATTTCATTTCGTCCCAACAAAGATGGAAAAGTTGTGGGCTACTCTGGTGTTGATCATGTTTGGCGAAAATATGGTTCGTCTATATTGCAATTTCATCAACCTCCAGTTGGCTCAAATACCCAACCCGTAGATGCAGGTTATCGCGCAAATGCATGGATGTTCCTTCGGCATCCAGACTATGACACCCTACGAAAGATCATGGATGACATCAGCAATACCATTAAGGTCTGGGCTGAATAAATTTGTCACAGGATTAAGTTTTTCTTGATCCTTCCGATTTAAACCGAATAATGGTTTAAAAAAGGATCACGAATATGAGCAATGAAAATGCTCAAGCCACACACATCGATGTCCACAAAACGCTTAGTATTATCGGGTTGGAAGTCACGACGCTAACCTACGAATACGATGAAGTAGATGGCATTGAACAAGCTTCTCTTGCAGACATTGATGCGCAGCTAAAGACCTTAGACACCATCGGAAGTGGAGGCGTGGGTGTGGTATTTGCTGCCAAACAGCATCAACTCGATCGAACTGTAGCCATCAAACAACTAAAGATGGATGTCAGCCAAGCATTGCTCAGTCGGCTGCTCGAACATGAAGCAAAAATCACTGGAAAGTTAGAGCACCCAAATATTTTGCCGATTTACATGTATGGACGCATCGAAGGACATCCCACTATTGTCATGAAAAAACTCGACGGCGAAACTTGGACTGACCGAATCAAAGCCAAACCCTATCACGGCGAAGTCTCAGATCTTATCCCTCGAATCCGTATCCTTCAAGAAGTAGGAAATGCTGTCGCCTATGCCCACAGCCGAGGCATCATTCACCGAGACATCAAACCTGATAATATCCATCTAGGCACCCATGGAGAGGTATTTTTACTAGACTGGGGCTTGGCAATAGAGTTGGGAAAACCAAATATTTTCCCCTCAAAAGTCCTGGTCGGTACACCTGCTTACATGCCACCCGAAATGGCAAATACCGAGATCTATCGGCAAGATCATCGAACCGATATTTACTTACTGGGTGCGTCTCTCTATGAGGCTATTTTTGGTACTTCTCCGCATCAAGGCAGTCAGATTCCTGAGGTATTGGACTCCATTCGAGAAAGAACGCCACTTCAGTTTCCAAGGGAAATTCCACAAATTCTTCAAACGCTATTAGCTAGGGCGATGGCACATGATTTGGAAGATCGGTACAAGTCCATGGAGAGCTTTTTATCCGCTCTTGAAACCACCAAAACAACCATCCAGTATTTGCCGTTCATCAAAAACATTCAACAGCAAGCAGACTTAATTCAAACCGCAATTGGATATGAACTCGAAGATTGGAAGGACAATCTCGAAAGCATGATACTCAGCTACTCTGCATTGCGGAAAGAACACAACGAGCGTGACCTTGAACGCAAAGTGACACAAACACTTGTCATGGCCATCAATCAAGAAATTGAACGGGAAAATCCTTCCTATGCCAGACGAATCTTTGAGCGGCTTCCTCAACCAGTTCCTGAAATTGAACATCGTCTTTTGATGGTTGAAAAGCGCACACAACTCGAACTGGAACACTATAGCGAATGGCAACGGCAAAATGATCCGGATGCAGGAATGAGTTATCGCATGTGGGCCAGCGGTATCTTAACGGTGGTTTGGGGCGTGATCGCCTGGGTACTGTATGCAAGCCCACAAATCACCTACAAATCGTCTTGGGGCTGGGGGGTAACCCTTCTGATCTTTGGAGTCTTTCATAAAGGCTTCCGCATCACAGCGCGAAATCGAAACATTGGATACTCAATTGGAATGCTCATTGTTTGTACCATCAGTGGTGCGATGGTATCGTCTGCACTCGATGTACCATTTGAAATGCGCATGGCTTTTGTACAGATGGCTTACGGAGTCTCTTTAGGTCTCATGGGCATACTCATTGCACCCGTTTTTTGGATGGCTGCAATCCCATTTTGGTTGTCCGCCCTATTGGTGGCTTACTACCCAGAATACAATGATGTCTGGACATCCCTGTCAAAATCAATGGCTTTTGGCGGAATGACTCTGTTTTGGTTTATTAAAAACCCAACAGCCATTCGCCTGTCATTTCACATTGAATGAACACTCATACCCAAATGGCAATGATTCAAATCGCACACGAATTATTTGAACTCAATCAGGCTTGGCTAATGGTGGTGACTAGCCGTCCCATCTATGCCATGAGGATGTCCATGAGCAAGTTCTTCTTTATTTGCAGGTCGAACACCTACAACTTCAATATCAAAGAACAGAGTCTTTCCAGCGAGTGGATGATTGCACGTAAATGTAAAGTAAGCGCCCAATTTTGAAAGCATCCACAACGGTTCTGGTTCTCCATTGTGACCACGGGTCATTATTCGTCGGCCCTCTACAAACTCAAAACCTTTGGGAAGATCTCTTTGGTGAATCTTGATTTCGCCGTTGGGGTCGTATTCGCCATACGCTTCATCGGGCGGTACTTCAGCTTTGAACTTGTCGCCAACAGACTTACCTGCCAGATGCTTTTCCAAGCCTGGGATAATATTGCCCCCACCATGGAGATAAGGCAAGGGTTCTTGCCCCTCGGAGGAGTCCAAAGTGGCGCCGGTTTCATCCGTCAGGGTGTAATGAAATATTCCAATGGTATTTATAGCAATGGTCAAAGGCATGGGTTCTCCTTATTGGATTCAGCACAGCCGAATAACCCGATAGTGGAGTTTAAACGAATAACCAAACCTAACGCTGGTTCAACCAAACAGTAAGCGAATACCCGTCGTTTGTGGCCTGTAATGAAAAGATATCATCTGTACCACTGTTGTCCAGATCTGCAGCTCGCATACCGGGTTTCGGCAGGGGTGCATTGGTGGTCACCTCAATGACCTCTTCAGAACCCAAACCCGCAAACGCCTCAACACCTGTCTCGATATGCTCATGAAGCACATCAAGGCGATCGTCACCATTAAAATGGCCGATCAGTGTGTACCCAATGGGTGGATCATGGCGAATAATCCGCTTCCACGCTTGGGAATCGTCAAGTCCAAAAACCCCTTCAACCGTGGCCACCCAATATTCATTGTCATCGAATTCAAGACGCTGACCCTCGGGCGGTACCGCTGTGGGACCAGTTTCAAGGACGCCCTGTTCATTGCGATAAAATAAAGCAAAGTCTTTAAAACCGCTGCCATCATCCGCAAGCACAGCCCAATCAGCCAACCCATCTCCATTAAAGTCTGCGGTTACAGCAGTCCCTTGTTTTGCCAAGGCAGAACTGTACGGAAAACTTCGAAGCACGCCAGCATCCCAAAATAAAACCTCAGGCGCATTGAAAATCACAAATGCAAAACCAAACTGACTGGCTGCTTTCGAAATTGACAGTTGCTGATCGGAGATTTGCATTGGTCTCCAATAAGGCGCAGACCTGAAGGACTCAACAATACCTGCTGCATAAATAGACTGTGCATTATGAGTAGCGGAAAGACTAATGAGCATATCGAGCTGACCGTCGCCGTTCCAATCTCCAAAACTCTGGAGCTCGGTTCGACCGTCATTCACCACAATTGGAGTCCCTTCAATGTCTTCATGCGCCTGAGATACCATTGCGTTCAAATCACCGTCCCAAGCCACACCCTGATCTAAAAATATTCCACTGCCATCCCCCTTCAACCAAGACAAAACTCCGCCACTCACGATGGTCACCAAATCTGGATATCCATCAGAGTCGACATCCATGACATCCAGAATGGTGTTGTGCTGTCCGATGTTTTGAGTAAAAGGATCGGCAAAATCAAAATCTGGCCGTTCTTCGGCAGTGTCTATCGGCTCTGGCTCGTCGGTCGGTTCACCAATAGGTGCTGCAGAATCAGACGCCGTGTCACGAACTTCAACATCAACTTCAGGCTGCTTCGTGTCCGAATCACACCCCATCAACATCACCAAAATCCATGCCATCGTTGCACTCCCTCATCAAGACACCACAAATGTACAACTGCCAGTCAAAAATGTCTTACAGAAGTTCATTTCTGTATTTGAGTATAGCCAATAAACGAAGGCCCGAAGACTGTTTTTAAAGCTGGCACAAAGTTTGCTTCCATGACTTACGCACAACATTCACACACATGGAGGTAAACATGTTGAGCATAGCACTATTCCTAATGGCCTGCGGTAATCTGTCCGACGAA
>JAYYJC010000186.1:0-10000 GCA_036146655.1 Myxococcota bacterium
TTGTACAAAATCGCTTGCAGCGGGCATTCTCAACTTACACTGGTTCGAAACCAGCAAAGAGAATCTCCAGCAGATCCTTAAAATGCCGCCCCAGGACATGTCACAAAAACACAGAGCCGATTATGATGCGGCCTACCAAGCCGAACTCCTAATCAAACTCCTTAATCGTTCAGAAGCTGCACCCTAAGCGCCTTGTGATCTGAGTCAGGCACCCGAAATTGCTCGTGAGCAAGGGCCACATCGGGGTGGGCCAATAAATGATCCAACCGAAAAAGAGGAAAGTTAATCCACCCCCCTCCAGCAGGCCAACTCAAACGCCACAAACCACTGAAAGCCTGTTGATCGGATAAGCCAAATTGCATGATGTAATTGTAGGGTTCAGAATGAGGTACCGCATTGAGATCGCCAACCATAATTACGGGGTCATCAACTCGGCAAACCGCCCAATTATCGCGGACCACACCGCTGTCAATGTGGGCATTCAATTCATTGAGATAAGGCCTCATTCCGGTTGTATCATGAGGAATTGGGGGTGGTGCGTGGATGAAAACCCAACAATGATTTTGATAACGGAGAAGACCGTAAGACATTGCCATGGTTGCTGAACCAATTTGTGGGGACACATAGGAGTCACACTCTGCATCTATGTCGCAGAAAATAGCCATATGATGAGATGGCCTGGGAACAGATTCGCCGAAATCATCTGCAGTGCGGTTCATTGAAGGGATTTGCTCAATCCTTTTCTCAATAAGAACGACCACATCTGCATCCCAACTTGTGGCAGCCTGCTCAAGAATCTTTTCTTGACCAGTGAACGCATTGACATTGGCCACAACCACACCGGTTCCCTGCTCAACAGATGGACCAACCGGTGGAATACCACAACACAAGAGACACACAATTCCTACAGACCATCGCCATCCCCAACGCAAAGCCGCAACCATCCATAACATGCCCCAAATCAACATCCACCACGGCCATGCCGACAATAGTACCGCTTGTATCCCATAGGTCCAAACTGAGTTTGCCGGCATAAACCAACCAATGAGCAGGCAAAGGCTCGCAGCAGTGGGTGGAAAGTAGGTGACGAAGTGTCGCATGAAACTCAAAAGCGGTTAAAAAGGTCGTCTTGAGTATAGAGGATAATCAAATGGCCGACCATAAAAATAGCCTTATCATGCGTGCACTGCGCAATGAAGAAACAGAACGTCCACCTGTGTGGTTAATGCGTCAAGCTGGTCGCTACCTTCCTGAATACATGGAGCTGAGAGGCAAATATGGCTTTCTGGAACGCTGTTATACGCCTGAAATTGCAACAGAGATTACACTTCAACCCTTACGGCGATTTGATCTGGATGCAGGCATTATCTTTTCAGATATTCTGCTGCCGCTTCACAAAATGGGTGCAGACCTGCACTTTCGTCCAGGTAAGGGGCCACAAATCGACAACCCTTTTCGCACTCCAAACGATCTTAAAAGACTTCGCCCACTGGATCCAGAAGCGGATCTTAAACCTGTACTCGATGCCATATCCTTGTGCAGTGAACAAGCAGCAGTACCGATTCTTGGCTTCGCAGGCGCTCCGTTTACACTGGCATGCTACCTCATTGAGGGCGGTGGTTCGAAAGACTGGGCACATGTTAAAAGATTCATGTACGGTGATCCAGAAGCTTTTATGACGCTTCTCAACCGCCTTGCGGATGCGGTCTCTGCTCACCTCAATGCTCAGATCCGAGCGGGTGCATCTGCCGTACAGCTATTTGACACATGGGCAGGGATATTAAGTGACGAAGACTTTTGTCGATTTGCGCTGGCCAGTTCACGGCGCGCCCTGCTAGGTGTCACGGAAGATGCCCCCACCCTTTACTTCACAAGAGATTCTGGCCCATTTCTTCGCCACCTCCCCTATGTCTCATCCGATGGAATTGCACTCGATTGGCGAGTTGATATTGGGTATGCGCGAGCCATGCTTGGTGACATCCCAGTTCAAGGCAATCTCGACCCAATTGCATTGCAAGCCCCCACACAAACCCTAACGGCTCGTGTAAACAACATCATTGAAAGCGCAGGGCCCAAAGGCCATATTTTTAATCTTGGTCATGGTTGTACACCTGAAACGCCCATTTCCGGAGTTCAGGCAGTGGTGGATGCCGTCCATCGCTGGTCATGGTAACTGAAAATGCGTCTTGAAGTTTGGTTGCTTCATCCCGGCGGTAATCCCGACCCCAGCCAATGGCAATCTCACATTCGGGACCAACTTTGTGTCCCCAATGCATTAAGTTGGCCAACTTTGCTTCAGGGAATTCTCAAATGGTTTCTTCTTCGATGGCGGAGTAAACGCAGCAGTCTGGTAGACATGGCTTCACCATGCCCTTCATTGACGCTCATTCCTCAGGAAGCGTCCGAGTTAAAAAGATTGCTTGGCCCCCCCTTTCGGTGCAGAAGCTTGCAATATTTTGGCCCACACACCATCGGTAGTGCGCTTAGTTCAACCCCTGCTAAAAGCACTATTTTTTTGTTGCCGCTTCACTTTTTGAGAGGCCTTGTTTTACAAGAACTCATTGAGACGGCGCGCCAAGCCCTTCGTCAAGCAGGACACCGAGTCAAAGATCTCGACTTCCGCCGTCTTCAGGTGGCCTATGTTGAAAGCCTTGCCATCGCAGTTCGCGCAAAACTTATTGAAGTGGATTGGTTCACTGATTACGGAGTTCTGCTTCTGCTTCCACCACAGCCTCAAAGTTGGTCTCAACTACCTGAACTCGTACTTGAAGAAGCCAAACAATTAAAAATCCATCTCCAAAACACACTTCAAAGCACTTGCCCGATTGTCATCGCTCAGCCTTATGGTCAGCCGACGATAACCAATGCATTCCAATCGCTCCAAGCCCGATCGGTGAAAAAGCTCGTGGCGTGCCAACTCGGATCATTGCTGAGTGATGGAGAACTAGACACTTTCATCCAAAATAAACTCTCAGGCATGGCCTACGCATCTGGATTTGAATCCGTATGCGGAATCAGCATGCCAAGCCAGAGGACGCCTTTTTTGCGTTCTGCACGGTCACTGATCTATAAAGGTGCCAAAGGATTATCAGAATAACCATGGCGGATATATGCATCATCGGCGGAGGAGTCACCGGATTAACAACCGCCTACCGGCTCATGAACGATCACACTGTGATGGTTCTTGAGTCACAATCCAAAGCAGGCGGCTGGCTACAAAGTTATGCCCATGAAAGCGGTGTCACAATCAATGAAGCACCAAACGGCTGGCTTGATTCTGAACCCAAGGTTTTTGAACTCATTCAATCACTGGGTCTTGAACATCGATTAATTAAAGCGGCACCAAATGCCAAAAGATGGATCTGGCATTGCGGAGAAATGCAATTGGTTCCCACATCTCCGCCACAGTTATTGACCAGCCCATTGCTTTCCTTTTGGTCCAAACTTAGGTTGTTGATAGAGCCATTTGTATCAAGCCGTTCACCAACAGATGAAAGCCTTGCTGACTTTGTAGGGCGGCGATTGGGCCGAGGCGTTTTGGATACACTTGTGGCACCAATGTGTGCTGGAATCTTTGCAGCGCCCCCAGAAAATCTTTCTGCAGCCGCTGCTTTTCCCTTACTGATTGAACTTGAAGAAAAGTATGGAAGCCTCTTCAAAGGAATGCGCGCACGGCGGCAGGAAGGGCATTCAGCACCGCACCTCACCAGCCTAAAAGGGGGAGTTGGTGAACTCAGCAGCGCATTGGCTTCTCAACTTAATGACCGCATTGAACTGGGTCAACCCGCTTTGTCTGTACAACCCCATCAAGGAAACTGGCGAGTTCATACCGAAGATGGGAGCATCGATGCAGATGTGGTGGTTTTGTGTTGTCCGGCTTATGTCCAATCCAAACTTCTTCGAGGATCGATCCCTGAATTATCCAAGTTAATGGCTGAAATCCCTTATTACCATGCCGTTGTCGCAGCATCTGTCACCGAACGAAGCCAACTAATGAGACCACCAAATGGCTTTGGCATACTAACAGCCCGAGGTTCGGAATTAAGCGGGGCCCTTGGCGTTCTATACAGTTCTGAAATCTTTCCAGACTATGCCCCAACCGGTCTAACCCTAACACGGTGTATATTGGGAGGAGCACGCTACCCGACCATTGCGCAGGAAGATCAGCAACGAATCCGCCAAAGAGTACAAACCATACATGAAACACTGTTTGATGCAAAGGGTACCATCGACTCAATCGACATACACACGCATCGGCGGGCCATCCCCTGCTATGATCCGAGCCACATGACCCGTCAACTTGCAATCAGAGCACTTCAGGAAAGACACCCTGGCCTCTATATTGGCGGCAATCACATCGGGGGTATCGGAGTCAAAGACTGCATTCGCAATGCATTTGTACTGGCACAGCAGGTTCACCACTACATCTATCCACCCACAGTTGCATAAATTAATGGGTCAAGTCAGATTTCAACACGGGGTTGGCGTGACGCCAATCGAGTCTGTTTATTCTGATCAAATATCACGCACCAAACGAAAGCCCACATCAGGCGTACGATTGTGCTGCCGTTGAGGTACCCGTCGCGCCAGCCGTGTATAAACGGGCGTCGAAAACCAGCAGCCACCACGCACCACCTTTTGATCATCTGAATGACCATCCAGTTCCCAATTCGATGCGGTCCAATCTCGTACATTTCCAGACATGCCAAATATATTATAGGGACTGCGATCCAATTGAAACTGACCAACCACAACTGGAGTTTGACGCCCTTTATGACTGTAAGACATGGCACAATAAGAGGCATCAAAATGATTGCCCCAGCTAAAGTATCGACCGTCGACCCCGCGAGCAGCCTTTTCCCACTCGATCTCAGTTGGAAGACGCCAATTTAAACCCGTCTTCAGTGCAAGCCATTTCGCATATGCCTGCGCACAAGCCCAATTGACCATCAAAACAGGCCAATCAAGTTGCCATAAATCTCCGTCTGCATCCGGAATTAATTGAAAGTGTCCATTGCTTTTTTGTCCATAAATCATTGAACCCAGCTGACCATTCTGACTGGTACGCTCTCTCGGGACCCACTTCAAAGCGTCTTCTTCTTGACCATTATTGACAAGTTCATTGAGAAACGCAATGTACTGTCGATTGGTCACAGGAAACTTTGACATGACAAAATCATTGACCCAAATGCGTTGCCGATCAAAACTACCATTGGCAAAGTCATCCCCACCAGCCCAAAAATAACCCGCTGGAATAAATGCTTCGTCGTCAGACAAAATGCCTGCTGGTATGCATCTCACTGGTTGCAATTTTCCCTCAGGATTTCGGCTGCTCCAATGCTCGCCTCTTCCAATAAATATGGGATACAAGCTGTCGTGATAACCGTCTTTCTGAATCCGTATCAAATACGACCCCATTTCAAGGGCATGTCCCACTAACTGACTGGAAGTGAAAGAGGCAACCGGCATAAGAGCCAGTCGACGATAATGTTGTACATAGCGTTCTATTGTAATCTTTTTGGCCATTTCAGATGTAATGGTCAAGGCGCCTACGCCTTTTAAATAAGCAAAGTGGTTTGTCCGTTCATTGTGCCCTTCTGGCAACGCACCAGCGTGCTCTCTTAGGCGCATCTCAGCCTGTTGAGCTGCTTCGATATCACTGCTTTGCTCTGCCTCTTCGTGTTTTTGACGGTAACGTTTGGCCAAGGCCACATGCGCTTCCTCGAGGTCAGCTGTGTGAGTCAAGGCGCCTTGTAACTGCTGTTCTTGAAGCACATCGAGGGCCTGAGCACGCTGCGCAAGTTCTCGTGACTCCTGCTCTTTTGCCCACCATGGCGCTTTGATGCTTTCGTCCTCATACTTGCTGATCTTTTGAAGTCCAGCAACGGCCTCGGCGGCCAACTGAGCAGCCTGTGACTCAAGATTTCGCATCTGCTGAGTAAGACTGAGAGCCGATTCAACCACATTAAGGGCTTCGTCTCGCTTCTTTGAACCATCCAACCAATCTGACAATACTTTGGTAAATTCAACCACGGAACGAAATCGATGGATTTTGTCTCTGCTCATGGCACGCTGGCACGCTTCCACAAGCACATCCGGCAGCGGTAAGCCTTCTTTGACAGAGAGCAACTCATCTATTGACTGAAAATTGAATGTTTTGATGGACTGAGAAGTATAACTTTCTCGAATGGACTGCGGAGGACCAGACAGCACCTGCTGCAAAACATGCAAACCACTCGACCCCACATACGGGGGTCGACCAGTCAGGATTTCATACAGGATTGCACCCAATGCATAAATGTCCGTTCGCTCATCGAGTTGATCGATTTCACCTCGGGCTTGCTCAGGGGCCATATAGGCCGGTGTCCCAGCAACCTGACCTGACATCGTGGAAAAAATTCCAAGTCGAACCCGTTCGGTTTCTACAAACTCAATTTCAGCCTCGGTTTGGGCATATCCAAGCACTTTTGCAATTCCCCAGTCTACCACCAAGACCTCATCGTACTCTCCAAGCATGATGTTTGCAGGCTTGAGATCGCGATGAAGCACACCTTTCGAATGGGCATAGGCCATCGCTTGGCAAGCCTTGGTGAAAGCATCAATCAACCGTCGAAAGTTCCACCCACTGGCGGCTGTTTGCCAGCGGTTATTTTGGGACGCCGCATGCACTTCCTGGATGGCTGCTCCAAAGGGCAGACCTTTGACTTCTTTCATTGTGAAATACAACCGTCCATCGTCCAGGTCCCCTATTTCGTGCACTGGGACTATGTTGGGGTGCTGGAGTTGAGCGACCACTTGGGCTTCTTCAATAAACCGCGCATATCGAAGGCCTTTTGACAGTGATTCTGCATAGATCACTTTTAGTGCAATAATGCGATTCAACTTTGGATCGCGTACTCGAAGGACCTCACCCATCCCACCGATGCCAAGTACACCAAGATTATCGTAAGGCCCAATCTGATCAATCTGCTTTTCGGTGTTGTGAGTCGGCCACCCTTGTGTCTGAACCCAACCCATTTCGATCTCATTGTGACCCATGTCAGGGACCATCGTATCCGGATCGACCGTTTCTTTCTGTGAGTCTTCATTTAAATCTGTCATGTGGGCAGAATTGACAAGTTCGCATATGTGATCCTGCAGTTCTTTGCTAATCCGATATTGACGAAGCAACGCTTTAAGGTCGTTTAGAAGCATAAACCTAGATTACCATAAATGCGTCTGAGCTAGTCAATTAAGGTCCGAACCACTCGAAATCCGAAATAGGGAAACCTCTGACCATCCTGATGAGAAAATGCATATTCAACAAACATGGCAGTCGGTCGATTGCCTTTGTTGCCGCCAATCATGATCAAATCAAGGTAACTTTGTGAATACTGATGCGGATTTTCTCCGCTGGGCTGATAGCCATTGGATTGAATATCAATGCTGTTTCTCGCATCCGATAACCACTCAGATAAATTTCCATGGGTGTCATACAAGCCAAAACCATTGGGCAATAGTTTGGCGACCTCAGTTGAATAAGTTTGAGTGCCATCCTGCTCCTGCATCGCCGCATCACAGTACCATGCGTAATCCTCTAAGGGCGTCTCAAAACCGTCTAAAATGGTGCCACTTGTACAGTTCATCTCGAATGGATCTGACTCAACAATCGTCCCTCCCCCATTTTCGGTCCAAATATCAGATGTAGACCCACTCCGAGCAGCAAAAATAAACTCTGCCTTGGTTGGCAGTCGATATCCAGTACACTCATAGGGATTGCCATCT
Organism: Myxococcota bacterium; assembly: GCA_036146655.1. GTDB lineage: Bacteria > Myxococcota_A > UBA796 > UBA796 > UBA796 > JAYYJC01. The sequence continues at coordinate 7,765 of JAYYJC010000186.1, forward strand.
AGCGTACAAGACACCGCTGTGTCGCTTCCAGAACAATCGTAGCAAGCCGTCAACTGTTCTTGATTTTGATTGTTGTGTACCAAAGTCAGCTGATTTGAAAAAAATGCGGCCATGCTCCAAGTAATTGTTGGTGCGGGGTAATCCAAATCGACGAAAGATGGATGGTCAGCACTTTCTGGAACCTGTTCCCAATCAAAATCATCGGTGGGATGAAATCCCGTCGCCTCTATAAACTGACCAATGGTCACTTCGGTATTTTGGATCAAATAGTCCTGTGTTAGTGTAAAGCGACCGAGTGGATCCATCCCTGCTGGTATGTAAACAAAGTCCAATTGCTGTTGGATGAGCGTAACAGCAGCATCACAGGGCTCAATATTGCAGACCACATTCGGCTTTAGCTCAACCGTTGCAATGCTGCTGTCCCCAGTCCCAGTTGCGTCAATTGGGGTGGCCTCACAAGTCCATGCGGTGTCTAGTGCAGCAAAATCAGCTGTGAGGGTTTGGTCTTCCGTCTCAATACCACCAGCACTTGTCCAAGCATAGGAATAGGCTACATTTTCGCCGTCGGGATCCACGCTGCCTTCTGCTGTACAGGTCAAGTCGTCGACCTCTGCGATCGGTTCAACGGGCGTGATGACAACCGACGTCGGAACAGACGGCAAGCGATTCTCCACAAGAAGCTCTGCAGTCCCCACATCACCGCTTTCCGAAACCTGACAAGTGATTTCGTCCCCCGGGAGGGCCAAATTACTGCTCAATGTCAGATCCTGCTCATTGGACAGTTCTTCAGTCCCGTTCAACCAGAGATAACTGGGCTCGACTGCCCGATCAGGGTTGTAGACGGTGGCTTCACATCGCAAAAAATCATCGTTGTAGACAGAGGTTGCGGTCTGACCGTCCTTTAAAATGATCACTTGGGAAATCTCGGTAGAAGCGGGTGTCTCCTTCTTTTGTACCAAACACGCACTAATCAATAGATAAATCACAGCAAGCCTCAACAATAATGTTCACATTAATCAAAGGTCGTATTATAGCGAACAATCAAAAACACTTCAGCAAGCAGCCGGACTCTCGCCACACTTCCTTAATAAAAATTAACAGTCCATAGGCACCAAGTACATAGCAAATGGGATAACTGGGTAGCAAAGGGGAAGACATGCTCACCATCAAAGAAGTGCTGCTGAAGAGCAGTGATTTTTTTGCGTCAAAAGGGATAGACAGCCCTCGTCTCGATGCCGAACTGCTCATGGGCCACGCCCTTCGGATGTCTCGAATCCAGCTTTATATGAATTTCGACAAACCGCTGACCGAAGATGAACTCACTTGCATTCGTGGCTTTGTAAAACGGCGTTCCAATCGAGAGCCCATTGCCTATATCATCGAAGAAAAAGGTTTTTATAAGTTCGATTTTACCATTGTTCCCGGTGTTCTATGTCCGCGGCCTGACACTGAAACCATCATTGAAGTTGCCAATCATTGGATCCCTAAAGATAGAGACTATTTCATTTGTGATGTGGGTTCAGGCTCTGGATGCATAGGTCTGTCTTTGCTGCTAGAACATCCCAATGCCCGCCTGTATGCCACTGACATCTCAGAATCCGCACTTCGATGTACCAAATTGAACATCAAACGGCACAACCTCATGACACGGGCTGCCCCCTTAAAAGGCCCCTTTCTTCAACCCATCCCATTAGAACGGCCCATCGATTTAATTGTGTCAAATCCGCCCTATATCCCCACATCGGAAATTGAGGGACTTGCCCCTGAAGTTGCCAATCATGAGCCAAGACTAGCACTGGATGGGGGCCAAGACGGACTTGATTGTTACAGAGCGTTGATCCAGCAGGCCGCACCACGGATCAGAGATGGGATCATTGTTGAGATTGGACTTGGACAAGAAAGCGCTGTGGCAGACTTGATGAAAGACGCTGGCCTGATTGACATCGAGTTACACAATGATCTCACCGATCGTGTCCGGATTGTCAGCGGGCGAAAACCATCGATTTAGATCGCCATTGATACCTGAATTATGACAATTCAACGACAAAAGTCACACAGTCATAAAAATCTGACTAGACTAGCCTTTTCAATTCTCGCAACGGGTTTGTCATGTGTGGTGTGATTGGGGTCATTGGGCCGTATCAAGAAGACAATAATTGCTGGGCGGCGTATGAAGCACATCAAGCATTACTCACCCTGCAGCACCGTGGCCAAGATGCAGCGGGAATCCTAAGCT
>JAYYJC010000187.1:0-4242 GCA_036146655.1 Myxococcota bacterium
TTCCAAACGGCTGTCGTAACAAATGCAGATACCGATGCCATGGTCTGATAATTCTCTCCGTTCAGATATTCGGCAAGCGTTGTTATCTCTTCTGGAACAATGGCATCGCCATTTGAACGAACCCCATGCTTTGGTGGATAAAATCCTGTGAGCATCGAGGCATGTGAAGGCGTGGTCAGTGGTGTCGTTGAATATGCGCGTTCGAAGAGTAATCCCTCATTTGCCAAACGGTCAAGTGTTGGCGTGCCGGCTGCTTTGCGACCATAGCATCCCAAATGGTCAGCTCTCGTCGTATCTAGAGTCAAGAGAATCAAGGATGGGGCTGGCCCTTCTGACTTCTGGTCAACTTGAGTTTCACAGGCCCAAAATAAAAGAGGAAGTAATGGCATGATTGCTCCAAAGCAGGGAGGACTGTTTAACCGATTTGGTCTCCAATTGGAAGCGCCTATACTCACATCCATTTAGAGGGCGCTTAGAATGGCCTCCGCTTGAGCTTGATAAATAGGGTCTTCAGCATTGTCCGCAACCCGTTGAGCCCATTCACGAGCCTGTGAGACTGTCCCTGTTTGTTGGTGTATTGACGCAATTCCCAACCACGCTGGTATTTCAGCTTCCTCATTGTTCGGCCATCGATCGGCGAGTGCTAAGTAGACGGCTATTGCGCGTTCGTAGTCACCGAGTTCACGGTGAGCAACCGCTCTGAGTTCTTCTAAGCTGGTGTCCCATCCAGGTCCGAGTTGCTGTGCATCTACTGCACCTAATATTTCTAAAGCTTCTGATGGTTGATCTGTTTGAAGTAACCACTGTGCAGTTCTAATATGCGCTTGAACTAAAATTTCAGTGTTGCTGTGGCCTCTGAGTTCGCTTAACCGTGCTTCGAGTTCGTTGTATTGTTCTTGCTCTAGCTGCATGTCAATAAGTTCAAACTCTATCCAAGCCATTTCGACGGGATCATTGCTTTGTTCGATGGCCTTTTTAAATGCCACTGCTGCCTCGTCCCAATCCTCGTTTTGCTTCATACTTTGGGCCTCTATTCGGAGTTGAAGCACAGTATTTGAGGTTTCTAATTCAAGGCTTTCTAGGAGTTCGATGGCTTGAATACTGTCTTTGTTTATTAACTCAGACAAAAGAACAAACCGATGTTCAGAAATCGTATTGCTGGGTTTTTCGATCAAAGCCAAGGCCTCAACAGCCTGCTGGCTTTGCTGAAGACGGTTGTGGGCCGTTGCAATGCCAAGATATGCAGCGTTACTGACATTTGATGAATTGCTGTCTGTGAGTTGCTCGTAATACCCAATCGATGCCTGATATAGACTTCCTTCAAGTGCGGTATCTGCCAGTTCCAGCATGATTTGTTCTTTGAGCTCAGTTTGCAGTTCAAGTTCAAGTGCTTGTTCCATGGTTTGAATGCTGATTTCAAGTTGTCCACTGATGCGTTGCTCAACACTCAATGCCAAAAGCGATTGGGCTGCGTGTTTGGGATTTTCTTGACTAAGCAAATTGAATCTTTCTAAATATTCTGACCGTAGGATAGGGTCAATGTCAATCATGTTGGACCCCAACTGAAGTAGCCCAAGTTCGATGATGCTGTCTGAAGGGTTGGCTGTTAAACCTCTAATTATCCATTCCGAGGCACTGTCTGGAAGGAGCCGCGCTGCAATGAGACAGAGTTCACTGTAGAGTGGGTCATTTTGTTCCATGGAATCATAGGCCTGTTGAATGAATGTTCCTGCAAGCGTTCGGTTTAGGGGTGACATCAACTCTGCACATTGAATCAATGATTGGACTGTCAGTACTGAAGTGCAATACTCTTGGGCTTGTGTTGGGTTGCTTTCGATAATAAATTCGGCCAGTTGAGCTCTAACGGAATCAGCTGTAGACTGTTCAGGAGCAAGGGTCAAAACACTTTGAAACGCTTGTATACTGCTTTCTACATCATTTTGTTCAGTTGCAATCAAAGCAAGCTCTAAATAAGCGTCTACTTTGTAATCTGAGTTGTCTGTCTCGCCGATGAGTTGTGTATAGTATGATTTGGCTCTTTCCCGTTCACCATTGGCTCTTGCCGTTTCAGCGAGCCCCATCAACCCTTGATGCATGATTTCTGGATCCTGAGCTTGACTTAAAGATTCAAATGCGCCGTATGCTTCTGCGGTTCTGCCTGATTGAAGCATTCCGTGAGCCTGTTGTAGCAATAAATATGCTCTTTCACTGCTGTCCTTTGTTTCCGTTAGGAGTTGACGCCATATGCGATCAGCTTCTGCATAATCTCCAAGTCCTGCATTTGCTTCGGCCTTTCCCGATTGGGCTGCTTGCTTTAGTTCAGCAGGAATGTCAGCGTCTGAGAGCAGTGCTTCATAGCCTTTTAGAGCGGCTTCAAATTGTTGATCATCGAGTAACACTCTGAGTTGACCAAGCCGTGCTTGAACAATTACTGAGCGGGGAAGGTCGTCAGCCCAATCCGTATTTTCTATCAGCTCAGTCTGTGCAATGACACGAGAAAGTGAGACGCGTGCCTCATCTTGAGATTCTGGTTCAGCATCATCCATTAGACTTAATTCTTTGTAGGCTTCAATGGCCAAAAGAGGTTGATTAAGTGTTTCATAGATGCGGCCTTCAATAAGCTTGGAACGCGCTAGAATTCGGCTGTCACCGTCTTGGCTTTGAAGCATCTTTAAGTTCTCAAGGGCTGGTGTTGTATCACCTTCACGAAGTAAAATATCGGTTTTGGCAAGCTGTGCAGCTTGCCACACAAGTGACTCTGTCTCACTGCTAGTGATGATGCCATTGAGTGTCGAAATTGCGGCTGCCAAATCACCTGACCGATCTTCAATTCTGGCTTTGGTTTCAAGTACTCTTAGTTTAAGTTCTGGGCTAATGGTCAAGTCATTGATTGATTCAATATCTGCCAAAGCAGAATTGTAATCACCACGGTCCATTCTGGACTCAGCCAATGCCATGTACAGATCAGCTTGTGAGTCGGGGAGTTCTGCAAGCAGTTCAAATATCGGCTCAAGTTCCGAACGAGAGTCGACTCCTGACGCCTGACAAGACTCCTCAACTAATATAATCAGTGATGCTCTTTCAGCGGCACCAAAGCCACTTTGTACATAAAAGGGTCTAAGCCGTTCCAATGCCGTCAATGGAGAGTTGTGATCAAGTAGAAACCGGGCATGACGCAAGCCGATCTTTGCTTGAAGTTGCTGGTCAGCATCTGCTGTAACTGCAGCAAGGTCGAAGATAGATTTGGCTTTATCAATCTCTCCAACCTGGTCATAAAGTGCAGAAGCTTCAAGAAAATAGGCTACCTTATCACTAATTCGCCTTGATTCATCTGCTAGGCGTTCATATTGCACTGCAGCTGCGATTGGATCTTGATCAACAAGGATTTGGGCAGCAGCCTCAATTTCTTCCAGATTTTGATCTGGCTGACCTGTGAAGTAAGAGAACATAAATGCTGCGCCTGCCAAACCAAATAGAACCAGGGCAGCTCTTAATTGTGGTACATCGAGTGATAATGGACTTGTGATATCAACAAGGGCGCCCCGTGCCTTCAGATCTGCACTTTGAGCCGCATTTAAGCCAATGGCACCTCTAAAGTCAGCGCCTTCGACATTTGCAGACGAAAAATCGACATCATTGAGTTCGGCTTGATCAAATTGAGTATTTCTAAGATCTGCATATTGAAACCGAGCCCCTCGAAGTTGACAACCCATAAAATGGGCCCCAAAGGCCTTAACTTGACTGAAGTCAGCTTTGTTCATTTGGCAAGTGAGCCATTCAGTATGCTCAAGGTTAGCCGCACTAAAGTCTGAATGAGATAACTGACAATCTCGAGACCGTGTCAACCTCAATATTGAACTGATGAATGAGCAATGTTCAAGTTTTGAGCCATCCAAGCGTGACTTTTCTAGAACTGCTCGGTCGAAGTTTGAACCACTCAGACGAGTATTGATAAATGTACTTGAACGCAATTTAGCGCTCATAAAGTTGGACGCTTTCAATTGGCTGTCTAAGCATTCTAGTCCAACCGCATTTGCAAAAGGCAATTGTAGTGCTGAGTCTTGTTTGGCCACAAATCGCATCTGACTCAATACAACGGGGTCATTTGGTTTTGTACTGCTTCTGTAGAGTCGATGGCGTTCACCGTGAGACATTGCCAAGAAAGCTTCTCTTTGGGCTTCATCGGCCTTTTGAGTTGCTTCTTTTTGGGCCGCAATTAACGCTTGTTCAGCCTCCCGTTCA
>JAYYJC010000188.1:0-3040 GCA_036146655.1 Myxococcota bacterium
TAAATGGGTTGTCATGATGCCTTTGCCTTTGATTTCCATTTCACCCCTCGGCTCAAACTTAAATTCACTTCCAGCCAATTTGACAACATTCGAAGTGACCTGAATACGGCCAGGGATACCTGTCGATTCCATTCTAGATGCGATGTTGAACGTGTCACCCCAGACATCGTAGGTGAACTTCTTTTTCCCGATGACACCGGCGGTTATGGGTCCTGTGGCAATACCAATCCTCAGACTTAGGTCGTGATTGTGAAAGAGGTTGTGCGTTTCCATGATGTCCATCATCTTTATGGCAAGACGAAGCACATTGTTCAAATGTTCGCTGTTCTCAGTTGGAACCCCACCAGCAACCATGTACGCATCTCCAATTGTTTTGATCTTTTCAAGCCCATAATTGTCCACTGCATAATCAAAAAGTGAAAAAATGTGGTTGAGAAGCACCACCGTTTCGCTTGGCGTAATGCCAGAGGCCATTTTTGTGAACCCTACGAGATCTGCAAACAAAATAGACGCTTCGTTAAAGTTATCTGCGATTGTGGTTGGGCGTGACTTTAGCCTTTTGGCAATGGTGCCAGGAAGCATATTGAGCAAAAGGTTTTCGTTGCGTTGATAGGCTTTGTCCATGGCCTTTTCTGCAACAATTCTATCCTTCACTGCAGCAATCCGAAGAAAGTCGAACGCTGCAGTTGACCCAAGAACGGCCGCTAGTAATCCAACTGCTCCAAAAGACAAGATAAATTTCTGATGCACTGGAGTCAAAGTTGAATGAAATTGAATGTTACCGTTGTATTCAAGGCCGTAAAAAGTCAATATGGTCAATCCTGCAATCAATCCCCATATGACTCCATGGCGTAACCCACCGACAAGCATGGATACGATTGGAATAGCCGTAAACCACATCATGTTGGGTGCTTCTACGCCACCCCACAACAAACAAAGAAAAAAATGACACTGAAAGTAATTTCCAGCCAAAAAGTGTGCGAGCAAGTTTGACTTTGCCTTTTTTTGTACAAGAAATGGAATGCACATAAAGATAATCCATGTCCACAACACAATAAATCCCACTCTTGGTTGACCTATAAAAAAGAACAGGACCATAAAAGGAAAGCCCGAGTTTCCAACTAAAAATGAAATGATAACAATCGATTTTAATTTGAAAGATTCAGCAGATTTCGGTTCGACATCGTCAGGTATAAACCTATCAATAAAAGCGCTTAGATTACTTGTCATGTTGATTGGTGATTAAACTCTTCAAATTGGAAAACATTTTGCAATGGTCGGTATCATACTAATAATACATGGTTTTATCATACGATAAATAACATTCCAAGTACATCGTTTTCAGTGTCATTAATCCAGCCATATTGATTACGGTTGATTGGACCTTCACAATTAGAGCACAATGAATAAATTTATTGTATTGTCCAAGCCACACCAATTCCCATCGAAATCAATCAAACCGTAAATAACTTGCATATGTATAAATCAAAAACCCTGACCGATGTTCGGCTATTTTTTACGAAAACAATTTGCCAATCAACCTATTGCTTAATCGAAAGGGGTATTGTCAGCTCAAACAATAAAGCAACATGCATAAGCATTCTAAAAAACACCAAATACCCCAACTGCACCAATGATACCGCTTACCCCACTTAGAGAAACAACCTCTGCATCGGATACAAAACCACTGCTAGTCATAGATAATTTCTGTATCTGCGTATTTCCAACCGCATAACCGGCGCCGGCCTCTGTAATTACCAACGACGGCAGTGGAAGGCTCATGACGGTTTCAAGCGCATTAGACGGCCAATGATACTGCCAGATGGAATCTCCGTATCCGGAAGCCATCAATGCCCACTCGTCCATAATCACGATGCTCATTGGGTCCTCAAACGCAAATACACCCTGATGGTCCAGCTCTAGCCCATCCCATTTCAAGTGTGAAATCCGAGTGGCTTGGTTCGAAAACTCGTTGTTATCTCCCACAAATATGTTCTGACCATCACTGGCCAAGGCAGAGAAAATGGCATCATCGTCATCGAACGCCTGAGCCTGAGCCAATACCTGTCCAGAGTCATCAAAGATTGAGATCTGATGCGGCTGTGAGTCTATCTCTCGGCTGAGAAAGATCCAATTATCACCGATGGGCCTTACTGAATAGGCGTTTTTACCCGAAAAAACCTTTTCGATGCGGTCAACTGCTCCAGAGTCGCAGTCAAGGACAACTCGGTAAAGGCCACCTCCGTTTTCTGGCCAGTTTTGATCAGTCACCCATAAAACCCCAGCTTCAGAATTCAGCCAAAGCTCACTGGCATAAAGTGATTCACCAGACAGTTCGAGAGTAAGGTTTGCATCAAGGACAGTGACCTCTCCTTCCAAATAGCGAAAAACACCAATGCTCCCGTCGGTTTGCGCCACTGCACCCCAAGAACCATCAGAAGACAAGTGCACTTGTCCTGCAGTGGCCCGCCCCATCTCAAAGTCAATGAGTAGACCATCTTGAGATTGTAAATGCCACCAATCAGATTGGTTTCCCTCTTCATCATAAGGAGACGAATAGACCACAAAAGGCGTTGGCTTTTCCACATTAAAACAATCAAAATCGCCTGATGATTCTTGGGACAAGACTGCTGAGTCGTGCTCTGCAATCATTTCTTTAGAACCCATGCATGACAATAAAAAGATCATTCGATTTCCCCTTACCTCTGTGTACAATGACGATGCTAAGTGACTTTCAAATCTGAGATTTCATTGTGTTCCAATGGCAAGTTAAACACTTTGAGCATCTCAATCTCTTACACATTCTGTAAATAGGAATGGCCAAGCCCGCAAGTCTATTGACACCCCCAAAAACCACCTCAACCTATCACTTGGAAATCTCGGGATTAAAATCGGTAGAACAGGTTGACCTTCACCATGACACATATTGACTTCATCACAGAAAGACTCAGCATGCAACTCGTCACCAGAGCACATGCCCATCAAGCACACCATATATTCAAAGATGAGTCACTCTATACCTACATCCCCAGCCAACCGC
>JAYYJC010000189.1:0-4769 GCA_036146655.1 Myxococcota bacterium
AGATTTTCATGTGCATTCAGACCCCTCTCACGACTCTGGTGTCCGACCTATAGACAGAGTTACCACTATGGCGGCTGAAGGAGTCGAATACTTTACTCCTACAGATCATGACTATATCTCAGACTTCGATCCAGTTGTTGATTCATTGGGGCTTGAATACTGGATCAATACTGCGCCCGGAACTGAAGTCACAACGATTGAAGTTGGCCATTATTTGGGTTTCCCTGTAAGAATAGATCGCCAACTTGACAATGGTGGCGCCATAGATTGGACCGGTTTAGAGCCTCAAGAACTTATCGACGGTCTCCGTGACTTGAAGAACCCCAATAAAGTTGAACCTGTCGTTTATGTCGGTCATCCAAGAGATGGAATACTCGGATATTTTGATCAATATGGCTACTCACCTTACTTTGATGACGATGGTGATGTGCTTGTCGAACCTTCTTTTGTAGCTGCTAACTTTAATGAACTTCTTGAAGCGAAGAACTTTTCGACGGATTTTGATGCATTAGAGATTTTGAATGGCAAGCGTTTTGAATTGCTTCGTACACCCACACAACCTGAACTGGAGAGCTGTTCAACGGCTCAGTGTGACGGACCTGGTGATTTAAGTGGATACGAGATGATTCAAAGGACACTTGAAGAACAAGTTGCCCTTAGGGATGGCGTATACAATTTAGGGTATAATTTTCATGGCCAAATTGATGACTGGTTTACGCTGCTTAATCTTGGCTATCGGTATACTGCACTTGGAAACTCTGATGCTCATGGAAAGACTACGATTGAAGCAGGGTGTCCTCGTAACTTTGTGCAAGTGTATGGTGACAATCCAACCACCGTTGATGACGATGGAATTGCAGAAGCCGTTAAAGCAGGACGAGTGGTTGCTTCATATGGCCCATTTGTTGAGTTTTACGCCAACGGTGATCCACAATTGGGTGTCGGTTCAGAAGTTAGCGGCAGCGAAGTTACTTTTACACTCAGGATTCAAAGTCCGTCATGGTTCACAGTTGACCGCGCCGAAATTTATGAAAATGGCACTCTTATCAAATCAGTAAACATTGAAGACTCTGGAATAAACACCTTAGATTATTATAAAGATTTTAGTGTGACCCCCTCTAAAGACAGTTGGTATGTGGTGATTGTCATGGGCAATGATGATTTGTCCCCTGTTTTTACTGAAGTCGAAATACCTCCGGTTCAGCTTCAAGATGTCATTACAGATGCGATTTCAGAAGTTGACGGCGCTGGAAGCATTGCCAATGTCTTAACGGCACTTCCACCTGTTCCACGGGCATTTCCGGTGTATCCTTTTGCATTAACCAATCCCATTTACATCGATGCAGATTCTGATGGTGAGTTTGAACCACCAGGTATTCAAAGTTGGTTGGTCGCACCTGAAGAGACAGAAGAGTAAAGCAATCCATGCACCAGCACCTTTTTTTTGACAAGCCCATTTGCACCATTGATTTTGAAACAACAGGGTTAAGTCATGCGAATGGAGATCGCGCCATCGAAATCGGGATGGTACGGCTTGAGCCTGACGGAACCCTAATAAAATGGTCCAGTCTTATCAATCCAAAAACAAAAATACCCCGCCTGTCTCAAAGTATTCATGGAATTGATGACCAAATGGTGTTCAATGCACCTGAATTTACAGATTTGTACCCTCAAATCAATTCTTTACTGCATGATGCACATCTAATTGCCCACAATGCTGAGTTTGATGTGGGTTTTTTGGCTCATGAATGTCTTATAAGTCAGTTGCCTGTCCCAAAATACGATCTTGTTTTTGATACATTAATGTTTGCACGGCATGTATTTGGACTGCCACGGTGTAACCTAATTACGGTTTCAGAACGGTTTGGTATTCCAGTCAATAATGCACACCGAGCATTGCATGATGCTTACCATACGCACTTAATATTCGTCAATATGGTCAAAGCGTTAAAGGAATCTATTCAAGTTCAAAATACAACTGAGCTTAAAGAATTATGCCGACAATCGATGAACACAAAAGAAGTTAGTGCCAAACAAGCCCTCACAATTCAGGACTCAATTAATGAACAATACTGTCTTGAAGTTTATTATGTCAGCGGTGACCCTTCGAGGCCATTGATACAGCGTCGGGTGGTACAACCCATTCACTCCGATGGTTACCGTGTGCTTGTTTATTGCCATTTGCGTCAAGCTGAACGGAGTTTAAGACTTAATCGCATACTTCAAATGCACGGTCCTTGTGAAGCTTCTTAGTGTGCTTCTTGGTTTTCAAGCCATCTTTCTGCATCTAATGCAGCCATGCAACCAGATCCAGCAGCGGTAACGGCTTGCCGATACACATGATCTTGAACATCCCCACACGCAAAGACGCCGGGTACATTTGTATATGATGTATCAGATTGGGTGATTATGTAACCATTTTCATCGGTTTCAAGCCATTGTTTAAATGGGCCCGAGTTTGGCGTATGTCCAATCGCCAGAAATAGTCCATGTAGATTGAGATCGGTTTGTTCTTGCGTGAGATTATTGAGTAAACGTACGCCCGTTACACCGTCACTTCCCAAAACATCAATGACCTCAGTATGCCAATGAACAGTAATCTTAGGGTTGTTCAGAGCCCGTTCGGCCATAATCTTTGAAGCACGAAATTCATTTCTTCTGACAAACATATGTACTTCGGAAGCAAATTTAGTCAAGAAGGTTGCCTCTTCACAGGCAGAATCTCCACCACCAACAACACCAACCACTTGATTTCGATAAAAGAAACCATCGCAAGTAGCACATGCTGAAACCCCATACCCTTGAAGTCTGATTTCATTTTCAAGTCCAAGGTACCGAGCACTGGCCCCCGTTGCAATAATGAGTGACTGAGTTCGAATATGGTCACCATTACTGAGTTTGAGTAAAAATGGTCGAGTGGACAAGTCTGCTTCAACGATTTCCTCCATACTGAATCGAGTTCCAAACCGTTCAACTTGACGACGCATTACATCCATCAATTCAGGCCCCATAATTCCATCTACAAATCCTGGAAAGTTTTCCACATCGGTTGTAATTGTTAATTGCCCACCTGGTTGAACACCTTCGATAAGATAAGGGTTCATGTTTGCTCTGGCAGTATATAAAGCAGCAGTATATCCCGCTGGACCAGAACCACATATGACAACTTGTTCAATTTTTTCATCAGACATTTAAGCCTCCTTGGGCAACTTTAATAAGCCCAATTGACTGACTTGGCAACGGGTGAAATCACCTCATTCGAATTAAATTGATACAGCGTGCAAGAGACCATCTTGCATGTGTAACCAATGTTTGATGATTGCTATCTAAATAGGATTTAATTATCGGCAACGCGCTTGGATCTCCACTGTTCCCGAGAACCACAAGCGCATTTCGTCTTAATTTAAGGGGACCAGCACGGCGCAAAGGAGACCCCTCAAAGTGATTAAGTATGGCTTCATCCGAAGCCGTTAATAACCACTCAAGATCTACCCAGGCATTGTTTGGCCGAGGGGCCAAATCCTTTTCGAACGAAACCTTGGGATGATGGTTATGCGGACAAACTTCTTGACAATCATCGCACCCAAAAAACCAGTCGCCCATTTTGGCCATTGATGACTGTGGAATGAGGCCATTTTTTTCAATCGTCCAATATGAAATGCAGCGTCTGGCATCCAATTGAAATGCTCCAATAAAAGCATCGGTTGGACAGTCTGTTAGACACCGTGTGCATCTTCCACAGTGGTCTTTTAAAATGGGAGTATCACTTGGCAATGCCACATTTAGCATCACCATTGCCAAAAAGAAGTAACTGCTCTCTCCCGAAGATATCACCATGCTGTTCTTCCCAATGAAACCCAGTCCAGATTTTTCAGCCCAGGCCCTCTCAATAAAGGGACGGGAATCGACCCCAAAATAAGTCTTTAAACCTGGGTATGCAGACCGCCACTCTTTGCACAACCGATGAAGTCGTTTTCCAATGAGATTGTGATAATCGCGTCCCCAGGCATAGCGTGATACACGCCCGTGAAGGTTTGAGGGCTTTGGCGGCCGGGGATGCCAATAATCAATGCCAAGTACCATGATGGTCTTGGCATCAGTCATGAGTTCTTTGGGGTTAGATCTTGGAGGTCGGCTCCTGACCATCCAAGACATGTCTCCGTGAAAGCCCTTTGATAAGAATCGATCGTACTCTCCGATTCCAGGGGCCCCGTCAACGGATGTAAAACGAATGCGAGTAAAACCGGCATCTTTGCAGCGCCGTTCAAGCTCAATACGCATCTGGCTGTTGTCTTTAGGAGTCACTTTTCAAGAAAACTAGATTGAAAAGCAAGCAATCGAACATGCTCTTGATTATCGCCTGTCAATATTCCAGCTTCAGCTAGTATTTCGAACTCTCTCGCCAGATTGGTACTGCATAAATAAGTTCCGTCCGTGTTTATGGTGTACTTAACTCCAAAAGCATCAAATTGGTTCAAGATGTATTGGAGTTCGGTAAGATCAGACACTGCTCGAGTATGTAGGTTACTGGTTGGACAGATTTCCAGTACTATTCCTTGCTCAGATAAGGCACGCATGGCTGGTTCGCTGTATGCAGCTCTTATCCCATGTCCAATCCGATCAGGTTTCAAATATTGTGCAACAGCTAAAACCCCTTCACCATTGGTATTTTTGGTTTCGCCTGTATGTATCGTTGTGCCCAACCCCGCTTTTCTCGCTTTATCGAAAATTTTGACATAACGGTTCAATGATTCTGCGCTGCGTTCAAT
>JAYYJC010000190.1:0-2721 GCA_036146655.1 Myxococcota bacterium
TACTGAGGCACTCATCTCTCTGGGATTCTTAGAAGGCGATTTGGACACTAACATCAAAGACAAAACCTATCGGAAGTGGTACATGCACGGCACCTCACATTGGCTTGGTCTTGATGTTCATGATGTGGGTCCCTATTCGGATGAGTTGGGTTCACAACGATTGCTCCCTGGGATGATATTAACGGTCGAGCCAGGTTTGTATGTGGCAGGGAATGATGAAAGTGCGCCTCAACAATTTCGAGGAATGGGCATTCGCATTGAGGATGATATATTGATTACAGATACCGGAAATGAAAACCTCACTTCAGCGGCTCCAAAAGAAATTGAGGACATTGAGACACTGATGCAGGAGTACTCATGCGGCTAATCGTTGGGGATGTTGGAGGCTCAAACTGCCGTTTGGCCACATATGCGGCCTCCAGTATACAAAATGTTTGGATATCGCCCACAAAAGAATCAGGGGGCCTAGCTCAGGCCATAAAATCATATACCGAACTCTATGGTGCAGATTTTGATGCGGGTTGTGTGGCTGTTGCTGGACCAGTTAAGTCAAACGAAGCCGTTCTCACCAATGTGGATTGGTATGGCTCTGCTTCAGACTTTCCATGCCCTGGAACCATTGTCAATGATTTGGAAGCGGCCGCATTTGGCGTTCAAACATTGGTTGCTAGCGACAAAGTCGTGCTTCAAGAAGCGCCAAAATCGCAGGGGACCAAAGCAGTCATAGGCATCGGAACAGGTCACGGATTGGCTTGGTTATTTGACGGAAAAGTCTTTCCAACTGAAAGTGGTCATGCCGAATACGCACCTCCCAATTCAGAGTTAAGAACTTTTGCAGCTCAGTTTGTTCAAAAGCACGGACGAATTCGCATTGAAGATG
Organism: Myxococcota bacterium; assembly: GCA_036146655.1. GTDB lineage: Bacteria > Myxococcota_A > UBA796 > UBA796 > UBA796 > JAYYJC01. The sequence goes on from JAYYJC010000190.1 coordinate 881, forward strand.
TGGTTTCGGGTATAGGCATAGGAAACTTACTGGATTATGCCATTGGTTTGTATGGCGGAGAACCGCCACCATCAGATATACCAGCAGGTGCTTATGTCCTTCGTAATGCGGCATCTGATCAAGCCTGCGAAGCCGTGCTAGATTGGTTTGCCCTGAGTACCGGTTCTGTGATCGGTGATGTAATTACTCGTAGTCTGGCAACCCAGATATGGTTGTGTGGTGGGGTGGCTCAAAAGTGGGGGGCTGTATTACAGCGACCAAGTTTCCGTGAAGGACTATACAGTAAGTCTCCAATGAACCATCTAATCGAGCAGTGTCAAATCACACTTTCGTTGCATCCACAACTTGGACTCTTAGGGGCTGCGAGCATTGCCGAAGCATTATGCACGCCATCTTAATTCCTGCATTCAACGAAGCAGAAAGTTTGCCTTTTGTATTAGAGAAATGTCAAACTTGGTCTCCGAATACAACCATCATTGTTGTCGATAATGGCTCTAGTGACGACACAGCGCTAGTGGCAAATGCCCATGGTGCCACAGTACTGTCTTGCCCTGATAAAGGGTACGCAAATGCACTTAAGCACGGGTATCAGTGGGCACTAGAAAGTGGTGTTTCGGCCTTGGTACAACTTGACGCAGATGGACAGCATCCGCCTCATGTCATACCCGCATTTTTTCAGCGGGTGAGGAACTGTGATTGGGTGATTGGTTCACGGCACGGATTAGGCTGTTTGGGTGCTTGGGAGCGTCGTTTTGCGGCAGCCGCTGTCGGCCCGATGATCAGGCATCACCTTAGCACGAGTATCTATGATTGGAGCAGTGGTATGTGGGGATTAAATACCAAAGCGTTGCGCTTTTTATTCGAGATTTTTCCACAACCCGTGACGGATGCCAATATCCGAATTTTGGCAATAAAGTCAGGTATTCAAATCCAAGAGCATCCTGTGGCCATGTTTGATAGAAGCACTGGTCGGTCGATGCATGACGGTTTTGAAGGGACCCTGAATTTGTTTAAAAGTGCTTGGTATGCTGGACGGGCACTGTTTGCGACGGAATAATGATTGACGAGCTATTCCATAAAAGGTACATTACATGGTTAGAATTTAATCAAGGAGACTTAGTGTGGGCATTAGACCAGAAAAAGCATATAAAAACCTAGGATTTTTGAACAGTCCTCAAGCGCGAGCCATTCGCATTCTCTGTGAATATGAAGAACCCATACATCGCTTTGAAAAATACAATGTAACAGACACTTTGGTCTTTTTTGGATCTGCAAGAGCAAAGCCCATAGACGAAGCTCAAAACCATTTGGCGAATGCCAAAAGAGAACTTGCCAGAGCTGAGGGGAATACAAGTGCCCTTGAAGATGAAGTTAACCGTGCCGTAAATGCAGTTCGACTAGCCGAGTATTATGAAAAGACCCGTGAACTGGCCCGTCGACTGACAGAGTGGGACATGAAACGAATGGCGAAAAGACGGTATTTTGTCTGCACTGGCGGTGGTCCAGGTATTATGGAAGCGGCCAATAGAGGAGCGTCTGAAGTGCCTGGTGGTAAGAGTGTTGGATTGGGTATTTCATTGCCATTCGAAGAGGCTTTAAATGATTATGTGTCCCCAGAGTTGGCCTTTGAGTTTCATTATTTCTTTACACGCAAGTATTGGTTTTTGTATTTGTGTAAAGCAATGGTGATTTGCCCAGGAGGGTTTGGTACCTTCGACGAATTGTTTGAGTCATTGACACTGCGGCAAACGGGTAAGGTCAAAAAGTCAATGCCTACGGTATTGTTTGGTACTGATTATTGGAGTCAAGTGTTCAATCCCAAAGCCATGGCAGATTGGGGA